>WFRA01000266.1 GCA_015486775.1 Kiritimatiellales bacterium
CTCGTCGCGTTATCCATTGCCCGATCAAGCGACGAGGCATCGCATTTACGATATTTTGTCCGCAAAATTCTGGCAGGGGCAAGGTTAAGCGTCTCGCTCGACTTCGACTTGCCTCCTCGGCGGGGAGGAATTCGGTGGCCGCGAAAAGGCGCGGGGAAGCTCGAGGTCAACTGTTTTCTCGGGTCTGGAAAGAGACCCTCTGCAGAGGCGGACGGCAGAAAATATTGGATCCCCTTTTTTGTATTTCTCCTCTTGAATCAGTAGGTAAAGTTTGCACTGGGGTCGCCGGAACCGGGTGCACTGCCGCCAGCATCTCCCGAAATGGCGGGGCATCCCGTACGCTGAACGACCAGACAGGCGTTGTTGGCCGCCACGACCCAGTTTGTTCCGTTTCCGTGAGCCGTGTTGCGGACGACGAAGTTTCCGGAGATATCCACCTGTATGCCGCGATCATTGCCGACAATCTCGTTTCCTGCAATGCGGCAGCCTTCACCCATGGCGTGGATACCCGCTCCGTCGCCACCCCCGCTGCCATTTCCTCGGCAGCAGTTTCCTTCCACCAATCCATTTTCCTGTATCAGGATCCCATCGCCTTGGTTTCCGGAAACGGTGCAGTTCCGGATTGTTCCTCCCTGATTCAAGCGGATTCCAACCCCCTGTTGGTAGGTGCCCGGCGAGTTGGTATTGTAGTTGTCGCAGACCGAGCAACCGATAACGGAAGAGTTGGCGGAAACCTCGATTCCGCAACTTTCGAACGAGGAAGTGCCCTTGTTGTGGTTGGCGTCGCAATTGAGCAGGGAAGAACCCTCTCCTGTGCTGATTCCCGCATTGCCATTGTTGCGCGCGCAACAGCACTCCAGGGTCGATCCCGCCCCTACATAGATTCCGACCCATCCGTTCCCATGGGCGGAACAGCCAACGAGCGTCGAGCCTTCTCCAACTTCGATTCCCATTTGCCCGTTTCCGATGGCGGAACAGCCAGAAAGGCTTGAAGCGTTGCCGACGCGGAACCCGAAGTCCTGATTGGTTGTGGCGGAGCAACCGGACAGGATCGAATCGTCGCCAACAAATAGGCCGCTACCGGTATTGTTGCAAACCCGGCAATCGACCAGTCGGTTTGCTTCGCCGTCGGCCTCGATCCCATAGGTTCCGCATGACGACACAGCCACCCTTTCAAACAGGCAGTCCTTGGAGTAGGGGCTTGAGCCCCAGTAGCAGAGGATGCCGTAGTCGAACCCGGAAATGGAGCCATTGTGGATGGTGATTCGATCATTTCCGTTCCCGACCAGGATGCCGTCGCCCCCGCTTCCCGACACCCGCGAAATGGTAAAACCATTCAGGTCTAGCGTCACATCCGACGTTTCGATTTTGATGCCATCGGATTTGGTGACTTCCAGGTTGCCGGAGAGATAGTAGGAACCGGGCTGGTTGATTACATGGTGGCAGGAGCCGTTCCCTTCCACCGTCGCCAAATCGATTCGCTTGTCGACATGCTTCACCGCGTTGCTTACGACCGCGATGTTGGCATCGATTTCGTCGAGCGACTTCATGGTGGGCGCGGGGACTCCCGGGGGGACTAGGCTCCCTTGGCCGAGGGTGGTTGCGGCCACCCACAATAGCGCGGCCAATGCACGGTTTCTTCTCTTCATCTCTATGCCTCCTTTGCTGGTTGAAGATTCTAGTGCCACTGGACGGGCAGCAAAAGGTTCATGCCATCGGGGATCTCAAAAAGCCCATCCAGCTCCTTTGGTGGCAGGTTTATTTTTATGAAATCGACACTCCACTTCACAAGGGCTTGGGTGCCGTTCCTCTTCCTTGGCTCCAAATGGATGGGGAAAAGTTTTTCCTTTCGTAGACGGGCAAACAACCCGCCCCGCTTCTAGGAGAACGGCATCGAGCACCACCCGGTTGCTCCAGCTTTCGCTCGGCGTGAGCATACGTAAAGGGGTCGATCCAATATTTTAATATTCTGCTCATTACTTCCCCTCCTTGATAGCTGGTTTTCTTGCAGTAAGCAAGATCGATTCGGCCACTATTACAAAAAAAAGACAAAAAATGGATAAGGCAAGGATGCCGGCTCATTGTCTTTTCACATTGTGCATAGAACTCGTTCACATCTTCCTTCAAGCCACTACGGGGTCAAGAAAAAGATGGATGTGAGCTTGAGAGCAATCAGAGGCTGTTGGTTCATCTATAAGCCATGGCGAGCGGAGCCTCGCATTTGCCATACGCCGCCATCTGAGTTTTCCGTTCAAAAAGGAGTTGTAATGCTTGCGGAGGTTGAATCCGCGAAATTCCTAAGCATTGAGTACGAAATACTCGCGCAGAAGTACGGCCAAAAGGAGCAGAA
>WFRA01000267.1 GCA_015486775.1 Kiritimatiellales bacterium
GAAAATCTATGCGGTGGTCGGCGGAGCCGGCCTGCCGGGCATGGAGCTACTCAAAGGCACCCCGAGGGTAGACGATGGCGAATGGCACTGGATTGCCGTCCGGTACGACGGCGGCACCGACGAACTATCCTACTTTCAGGACGGGGTGCACATCGCGGCGGAGGATGCCGTCCGGGTCTGCTCCCTCAACCGATGGGTTGCGGGAAAGACGCTGCGGATCGGCGACGGGTTCGGCGGCTTGATCGGCGATGTCCGGGTCTACGACAAGGCACTCTCCTTCCAGGAGTTGGAAGGATTGTACGAGTAGGGGCGGGCGGCCCGCCCCCGTTGGAAGTGAACAAAGGAAAAGAACCAAGGAGAGAGAAAATGAGAAAGAAACATATGTTTGCCTATATTGGAGCAGCCATGCTGCTGGCACTGCCCTCGTTTGCGGGGTTGGTCGCGCAGTGGGATTTTAGCGACGGAACCTACAACGACCAGGTGGGGAGCAACGACGGCGAGGCCAAGGGAACGATTTCCATTGTCGCCTCCGGCAATGTGTATTTTGGCAATGCCATCCAAACCGGCTCGGCGTCGGACGACACCTTGAATGTGGGGAACCTTTCAACCGGGCTTGGCCTATCGACCAACAGCTTCACGCTTTCGTATTGGGTCAAGCGGGCGGCGTTTCCGACCGACGGCGCAAACTTCAAGCGGGTGTTCGAAAGCCATTCGGGAGACTCCGGCATCCAGACCACGCTGCGTGCCAGCGACACCTCGAATGCAAACAAGCTCTATTCCAGTTTGCAGGCCGCCGCAGGCGACAAGCTGCTTAGCGGGAGCACGGTTGCCGACGGTGCATGGCACTGGATCGTGATCCGCTACGATGGCGATGCGGATACCGCAAACTATTTCGAGGACGGGCGTCTCTACGATACAGAAACAGGCATCTTCTCGCTGGCGGGAGATCGGAACACCTACATCGGAAACGGGCTGGGCGGGATGATCGGCGATATCCGCATCTACGACGCTCCGCTTACCTATGACCTGGATTCAAACAATAACATTGTCGGTGGCGAACTCGACGCAATCTATGAAGCGCCGGGAGGGCTGGTTGCCCGCTGGGATTTCAGCGACGGCACCTACAACGACCAGGTTGGATTCAACGACGGCGAGGCCATGGGGACAATTTCCATCGTCCCGTCCGGCAATGCCCATTTCGCCAATGCCATCCAGACGAGCACAAATCTCGACGACGTGCTCAATGTGGGCTATCTGACATCGCTGAACCTGTCGACCAACAGCTTTACCTTGTCGTATTGGGTCGAACGCGACCCGTTCCTCACAGCCGAAAACGGAAACAACTTCAGGCGGGTGTTCGAAAGCCAGAATCCCCCTACAAGCGCGGGTATCCAGACGGTGGTTCGCGCCAGCGACACCAGCAACCCGAACAAGCTCTATTCAACCCTCCAGGGATATGGCGGAACCGCCGACAAGCTGCTCAACGGCGGCACGGTCGCCGACGGCGACTGGCACTGGATTGTTGTCCGCTACAACGGAGAGACCGATGCCGCCGCCTACTTCGAGGATGGGCACTACTACGAAACGGAATACGGCGTATTCTCCCTCGCGGATGGATCCCGAAAGGTCTACATCGGAAACGGAATGGGGGGAATGGTCGGCGATGTCCGCATCTACAACAAACCGCTCTCCTATGTGCTTGATGGAAACAACGATCTTACCGACGGGGAACTCTATGCGATCTACGGGGAGCCCAAACCGGCCAGCATTGTCAGCTTCTCCATGGTGTCGAACAATGTCATGAAAATGGTATTCTATACCTATGCATTTTCGACGAACAACTACTACCCCTTGGTCACTGCGGATTTGATGGTTCCTTCGTGGACCAATGTACCCCACTCGAAGGATGGTTCCGCCCCCTTCCTGGTCACCAACCTCACCTATTCCACCGCGGATGGCACCAATAGCGTCATCTATCTGAAGGCCGATGGCACCCAGGGCTTTTTCGGAATCGGCGAGTAGCCCGTGGGAACAAGGTGCAGATGGGCGGCCGCAGCGCTGCTTGGCATGTTCCGGATCGCGTATGGCGGCTTGGATATTGCCGGGCAGCCCGGCTATCTCGAAGGCGAAATGGTGTTCGGGCTGGACAACCCGCCCACGCCGCAGTGCCACGCCTCGACGATTGTTGAAACCCCTTCGGGACTCGTCGCCGCATGGTTCGGCGGCACGCGCGAGAAAGATCCAGACGTTGGAATCTGGTTGTCGCGGCAGGTTGGCGGAGCATGGTCTGCGCCCATCGAGGTGGCCGACGGAGTGCAGTCGCCCGCCCTGCGCCACCCGTGCTGGAACCCCGTGCTCTTCAGGCCGAAGGGCGGGCCGCTCATGCTTTTCTACAAAGTGGGGCCGACCCCTTCGACCTGGTGGGGCATGCTAATGCTCTCTTCCGACGACGGGAAAAGCTGGGGGCAAGCGCGCCGCCTCGGCAAGGATCCTGCCATTGGGAACCTCGTCGGCCCGGTCAAGAACAAGCCCGTCCAGCTCAAGGACGGCTCGATCCTCTGCCCCTCCAGCACGGAGTTCGATGGATGGCGGGTACATTTTGAAACCACCCGGGATCTAGGCAGGACCTGGAGCGTCGTCGGGCCGATCAACGACGGGAAGGAGTTCGGGGTCATCCAGCCCAGCATCCTCACCTATCCCGGCGGGCGGCTACAGGTGCTTTGCCGAAGCAGGCAGGCGGTCGTCGCCCAGAGCTGGTCGGAAGATGGCGGCAAGACCTGGGGCAAGGTGACTGCCACCTCGCTCCCGAACCCCAACTCCGGAACCGACGCCGCGACGCTTTCGGACGGGCGGCAACTGCTTGTCTACAACAACACGACGAAAGGGCGGACCCCGCTCTCCGTCGCCATCTCTTCCAATGGTCGGAAGTGGAAAAACGTGCTGGTGCTTGAAAACCGCCCCGGCGAATATTCCTACCCGGCCGTCATCCAGTCATCCGACGGGCTGGTCCACATCTCCTACACCTATCTTCGCAAAGCCATCAAGCACGTCGTCCTCGACCCAAGGCGATTCTGATGGGGCTTGGCACCCTCAAACCAGTGGTTTCTTGTCCTGATCCCAGACGGTGAGGTTGGTGAAGTCGGTCCGCTGCGTGCGCCAGATAAATTTTGCCGCTAGCACGCCCACCAGGATGGTGATGGTATTTCCGACGATGGCGGTGTAGTAGAGATCGAAGGGGATGCAAAGCGATTCGGGTAGCATGTGCTTGTCCGAGAGCAGGGCGTAGCCGGAAAAGAGCATGTTGCAGACAATGCCCGCCCAGATGGCGCGGGAGTCGGCCAAGCGGGTGAGCATGCCGATGAGGAAGATGCCTGCCAGCCCGCTGATGGTTAGCGCGCCGAGGATCATCCCGAAGTCCATCAGCGTCTTGGTCGGTGCCTTGTAGAGCCACCACGCGCCGAGCATCATGAGGATGGAGACGGCGGCGGAGGCGGCGAAGCCCATCTTCAGGTAGTGCTTGTCGTCGCGGTCTTTGACCATGAACTTTTGGTAGATGTCCTGCACCCAGACCATCCCGACGGCGTTGATGCTAGAGCTGAGCGACGACATCGCGGCGGCCAGCGCGGCGGCGATCAC
>WFRA01000268.1 GCA_015486775.1 Kiritimatiellales bacterium
AGCATACGTTTTACGATATTTCGATCGGTTCCTTTCCACGGCATTTTTCCCGTAAGGAGTTCCCATTCTTTTTCGGTAATTCCGAGTGACCTTGCCGCGTCGATTACGGTTTGGTTCAATACGGTTTGGATTGCGCCTTTTGCTGTTGCGATTGTCATTTGCATTTTTTTATTTCTCCTTCTAGTTTTTTTGTGTTTTCTTTGATTGTTTCGATGTAATCTTTTAGATATTCTGGTTTGATTGTTTGATTGTGTTGGATGTTCCAGATATTTTGAGTTTTTAGTAGTGATATTGCTGTTTCAAGATTTTGGATTGCTGTTGTTATTGTTACAATATTCATGTTTTTGTTTTAAAGACTGTCGTCTAATATATCTTATGTCTAATGATCTTGTTTGAAATCAGCTAGATGTGGTGTTGGAGGAATGGTTTGCGGATATTTCGGCACTACGATAAGTGGCGAGAAAAAATGCTGCCGAACCACAAATAACAGAACCCGCCCCGCCGTCTAAACCCTTTCCTTCGGTCGGTTTGTGCTCTGCGTGAAAGGGTCTCCAAAATACCGCGTCGTAGGTTGACGCGAGCCGACAGGCAACCTCCGCTTCGACTTCCGTGCGGCACAAGACAAGGCAGAGCCTCATCCTACTGCCTTCATGGTTTTCCTGACCTGGGAATCAACTCCCGGTTTTCTTGACGGCGGCGGCGACAAAATCCTTAAATAGCGGATGGGGGTTGACGGGCTGCGACTTTAGTTCGGGATGCGCCTGGGTGGCGACGTACCACGGGTGGTTGGGCAACTCGATCATTTCGACCACGCCGATGTCGGGGTTAACCCCGGAGAGCACCAGCCCGTTCTCTTCGAGCTGTTCGCGGTAGTGGTTGTTGACCTCGTAGCGGTGGCGGTGGCGTTCGGATACATTTTTCGTTCCGTAGGCGGCAAAGGCCTTGGTGCCCTCTTCGAGGATGCAGGGGCAGGCACCGAGGCGCATGGTTCCGCCCTTTTCCTCCACATCCATCTGCTCTTCCATCAGGCAGACAACGGGGTGTTCGGTCTTTTCGCCGCGCTCTTCGTCGAACTCGGTGGTGTGGGCACCGGCGAGGCCACAGATGTTGCGGGAAAATTCGATCACCGCACACTGGAGGCCGAGGCAGATTCCAAGGAATGGAATATTGTTTTCGCGGGCATACTGCGCCGCGCGGATCTTGCCTTCCATGCCGCGCGAGCCAAAGCCGCCGGGAATGAGCACACCTGCGACGGTGTCGAGGATGGCCGGGTTTTTCTCGATGTCCTCGGCGGCGATCTTGACGATGTCGACCTTGTGTCCGGCGGCGTAGCCACCGTGGTAGAGCGCTTCGTAGATGGATTTGTAGGCGTCCTGCAGTTCGGAATATTTCCCCACCACCCCAATGCGTACCGTGCCTTTTGGGTGCCGGATGGTATCGATCAGCTCTTCCCAGTCGGTGAGCGGCTTGGAGGGCTTTACGATGCGGAAGCGGTTGAGGATGATTTCGTCGAGCCCGGCGCGGGAGAGCACCAGCGGGATTTCGTAGATGGAGGTTTCGACATCCTTCTCCACGATCACGCAATCCTTGGTGACATTGCAGAAGAGCGAGAGCTTGTCGAGGTGTTCCTGTTCGAGGTCGACCTCGGTGCGGCAGACGAGCACATCGGGCATGATCCCAATTTCGCGCAGCTTGGCCACGCTCTGCTGGGTGGGCTTGGTCTTGACCTCTTTCGCGGCCGCGATGAAGGGGACGTAGGTGAGGTGAATAAACATGGAATTGTCGCGCCCGACCTCCAGCGCCAGCTGGCGGATGGATTCGAGAAAGATCAGCCCTTCGATGTCCCCCACCGTGCCGCCGAGTTCGACAAGAATGACATCCGGGTTTTCGTCTTCCAACCCCTGAATGCGTGCCTTGATCTCGTTGGAGATGTGGGGAATCATTTGGATGGTGGCACCGAGGTAGTCACCGCGCCGCTCCTTTTGCAGCACCTCCCAGTAGACTCGCCCAGCGGTGATGTTGCTCCTTTGCGAGGTGGGCTGGCCGGTATAGCGCTCGTAGTGGCCGAGGTCGAGGTCGGTTTCCGCGCCGTCGTCGGTCACATAGACCTCGCCGTGCTGGTAGGGACTCATCGTACCCGGATCCACATTGAGGTAAGGGTCGAGCTTGAGCATGCGGATGTTTAGCCCGCGGTTGATCAGAAGCCGTCCCACGGAAGCCGCCGTGATGCCTTTGCCCAGCGAGGAGACCACGCCGCCGGTGATAAAAAGATATTTAGCCATTAAATTTTCCCATGTTTGGAAGGGCGCACCCTCCCCTTTGTCCGTTCAAAAAACACGGGAGAGGATCGTATATCCTTATCCCACTCAGCCCCAGTATAAAATCAAACAAAACCAAAACTCAGCACGTTTTCCGGCGCTTTGTCCGCAACGGCGGCGGCGGCGTATCGCGGATCGATCTCCAGCCCCTGAAACCACCAGCCATTCCAGGTTCCGGACATTGGAACCGCAAAGGTGCCGAGTTCGCGGAAGAGCGCGGAGCCGCAGGCTTTCACATAGGCCTCCTTCCGCACCCAGTGTTGGAAAAAGGCTTCTCGGGGATCGGCGGAGGCTTCGATCCGCGCGGTCTCTCCGGGCGTGAAGTAACGCGATGCGATGGGGAGCACATCCATTTTCGGTCGGATCTTTTCGATATCAACTCCCAAGTTGCATCCGTGCCCAAAGGCCAGCACGACCCAGTCGCCGGAGTGGGAGAGATTGAAGGAGATTGAATCGCAGCCCCCCCCCCTACCCCGCTCCGCGCTGGGAACCGGCGGCACAAGGGAAGGCTTTCCGTTTTCCGAATACTGGAAGGCGAGTTTGGCGGCGGGAATCCCCGTGTAGCCGGAGAGCAGGATGCGCAGGGCACCGCGCGCAGCGATGGAGGATTGGCGATCGGTCTCCCGGCGGAAGCGCGCGGCCCTGCCCTGCTCCTCCGCGGAGAGCAAGGCATGCAGCGCATCGAGCTGCCCAAGTACGCCGGAAACGCGCACGCTCCAAACATGGATTGCATCGGAGGCCAGTTCGGGGATGCGGGAGGGTTCCTCCATAAGACTCCGCCCGTCCGCAATGGCCTTTCCTCCCCGATTTATCCGCAACTGATCCATGGGCGCAATAGTGTACCCATCCCCATCCGCCGCGCAATGTTTTAACCTATTAAAGGGCAGTAGAAATGAAGAAAACTGCCGGTTGGCTACTCCACATAGACCCAGTATTTTTTTTCAATCGGGTGTTGGAGGGGCATGATCCATCCTCTATATTCCGCGCTTTCCAACTCACAAGGAGAGGAATCGAATCGATGAAAAAGATCGTAATTGGCCTGCCCAAAGGCAGTTTGCAGGAATCGACATACGCGTTGTTCAAAAAAGCCGGGTTCACCATCAAGGGTGGAAGCCGTTCGCTCTTCCCGTCGATCGATGACGAAGAGATCGAGATCCGCCTGCTTCGCTCGCAGGAAATGAGCCGCTATGTAGAACACGGAATGCTCGACGCAGGTATCACAGGCCACGACTGGATCGTTGCCAACGGATCCGATGTGGTTACCCTCTGCGACCTCGCCTATTCAAAACGCACCAAGCTCCCTGTTCGGTGGGTTCTGGCCGTTCCAAACGATTCCGACATCCAATCCGTCAAGGATCTCGAAGGCAAGAAAATCGCCACCGAGGGCGTTAGCATTGTGGAGCGCTGGCTGGAAGAAAACGGCGTGAAGGCCGAGGTCGAATTTTCATGGGGCGCCACCGAGGTCAAGGTGCCCGACTTTGTCGATGCCATCGTGGACATCACCGAAACCGGCAGCTCGCTGCGCGCAAACAATCTGCGGATCGTGGAAACCTTGTTGGAATCCTTTCCCAAGTTTTTCTGCGCCAAGGATGCGTGGGAAGACGGGTGGAAGCGTTCAAAGCTTGAAAAGGTGGCTCTCTTGCTCAGAGCCGCCTTCGATGCCGAAGACAAGGTGCTGCTCAAGCTAAATGTGCAGGAGGGCAACCTGGAAAAGGTGAAGGAGCTCCTGCCCGCCCTGCACGCCCCCACCGTCAACAAACTGACCGACTCCGGCTGGTTTGCCGTCGAAACCGTCGTCGACGAATCCGTTGTCCGCGAGATCATCCCCGAACTCAAAGGGAACGGCGCCGAAGGAATCATAGAAATTAGCTTGAATAAAGTGGTCGCTTAGGTAGATTGGCCGCCTTTTAGAGGAAATCAGGAGAAAACATGGGTACCATCAAGAAATGGCGCAAGAAGAAAATGTCGAACCACAAACGGCGCAAGCGGCGCCGCGCGGATCGCCATAAAAAGAAATAGCGGGCATTGACTGCCTGATCGTTTTCAAGGCTGAAGCCCCCGGGCTTCGGCCTTGCTTTGTGTAGACCTGTTTCCATCCCCCGAAACTACACACCGCCAGCATCCGCATTTTCTTGAAATGCGAGCCATGCCCATTATGCAACCCTATTTTGATCTCCAATAACTGCCGCTATTTCAGTTTTTGAAATAGGGTGATTCGTTATTTCAACCAAGTGTGCTTTTGTGAAATAAGGGATTGAGGAACAGTCCTGCCCATCCACATCCAGCACGGGTAGATCGGGATGCAGCGTGCCAAGATGCGACATCCTGCCGCATGGGTGCGCGTGACGCGGCAAGATGCCGCGTCTACCTTCCAAAACCAAACATGGCTGCAATTCACGGGCTGACTCCAGAGCCCCCCCTCCCCCAAGGACGAGAAGGAGTTGTAAACTTCGGGGAAAAGAGGAGGTGGTGCCGGAGGTGGGACTCGAACCCACACAGATTTCTCCGCGGGATTTTGAATCCCGTGCGTCTACCGATTTCGCCACTCCGGCGGCGTGAAAGAAGAGGGAAGATAGCAAACTTCCAAGGTTTGGCAACTGCTTTTGTTTGGATTTAAACGGTCAATTGGATCGGCGCAGCAGGATGGCTCCGCCGAGCTGTCCAACCACAATGGGAATCCAGGGAATCAGCCAGGGATGGAGCTCCGGACTGCGGTCGAGGGTGTCGGAGAGGATGATGAAGAGGTAGTAGACAAACATGATGCCGAGGCTCATCACCATGCCGATGGAGGATTCCTTGCGGTGCGAGGTGATGCCGAGGGGAATGGCGATGAGAACAAACATGAAGGGCGAAAGCGCGAGGCAGATGCGCTGGTTGGCCTCGAGCAGGTAGCGGCCGTGGATGATGCGTCGGTCGCGCTCGGCCAGATCGGTGTTTTCCGACTCCGCATGGCGGATGTGGTAGGCCAGTTCGAAGATGTCCATGTTCTTGCGTTTCTTCGCTATGTTCTTATTGCCCAGCAGCTCGTTGAAGTTGAGCCGGATGGGATAGTTCCGGGCGTTGACGTAGCGGATCTTGGAGGCATCGTTGGGGGCATCCGGGTCGGGAATCTCGATGCGCACGTCGAAGAGGTCGATCTTGAGCTCGGCCTTTTCC
>WFRA01000269.1 GCA_015486775.1 Kiritimatiellales bacterium
AAGTGATGGGCATCGACAAATGTTTCGAGCTCGCCTTCTGGAAAGCCGAGATCGCCGCCGGTCAGGTGCTACCGACCGAAGGCAGTATCTTCCTCTCCGCCAAGGATCGCGACAAGGATTGGATCGTCGAAATCGCCAAAGAGTTCTGCGAACTGGGCTTCGCGCTCGTCGCCACCGAGGGCACCGCGCAAGCCCTGCGTCCCGCCGGGCTGGAAGTGGAGGTGACGCACAAGCTTTCCGAAGAGGGGAAAAACGTCATCGACCTCATGAAGGAAAAAGCCGTCCACTTGCTCATCAACACCCCCAGCGGCCCCGTGGCTCGTGTCGATGAAATCAAGATTCGCTCCGAAGCCATCCTGCGCGGCCTCCCGATCGTCACCACCGAGTCCGGTGCACGCGCCACAGCAAAAGCCATCCGCTACATCGCCTCCAACGATTGGAACGTGAAACCCATTCAGGAATACCATGCGTAAATAAGGTTTTAGGATCTTGCGTTTTAACTTCAATTCCTGGAGCGAATGTATTTTTCATAAAAAATATGTTTTTTATTGCCCCAGACAGGTCGGATGGATAGCTTCAGATCATTGGAGGGGGTTCCGATGGCTCGCACAAACAAACTGGAAACAAAATGAAGAGACTACTTGTATGGTTGGCCGCAATAGCGGTGGCAACAACAGGCATGGCGGCGGATAACCTCTGGACGGGGAACGCCTGCATCTCCGGTGGAACATTCAGTGCTGGAGCATTTGAAGTAGACGCTTCCGGCGCAACGAGTGTCGAGGCGGCCAATATTTCCTTCTACGACGATACCTTGCGGGTTGTGCTGGATGGGAACGGTTCCACCTTGATGGTGGCCGATAAAAGCATAAACACCAGCTATAACGGCCAAATCGATATGCGTGGTGTTTTCGAGCTGGATACTGACGGCACCTTTAACGGGACGGTTGGCGATATCTACAACATTGGTTGGGCTTCGGATACCGTCCTGACGAATGGCATGACCTTCACCGATCTCAGCGGAACCGAGTTTGAGATGAGCATTCTCGACAATATTGACCGTTATGGAAATGCAGGACTGGGGCAAATGCTGCAACAAGTAACCGTCATTCCAGAGCCGGCCACGCTCGGTTTGCTGGCCTTTGGTGGTGCCATGGCCTGGATCCGCCGCAAGTCCATGGCCTAGTGCAAGTTCCGAACCATTGGATAAACAAGAACCGCCTTTTTTTGGCGGTTCTTGTTTTCTAAACCGGAGGGGGGATGAAATATGGGCAGGTGCATGCAAATAGGTTGAAGTTCCATTTTGACTTCCGTGTGGCAAAAGACGAGGCGGAGCCTCATCCTACGGTCAAATGTTCCGATCTACAAAACGAAGGACGGCCCGCTCGAAGGGTGATATTATTTGAGAACAGGGCATGGATGGAGACAGGAATCGACAAAAACAGTACATCCCGATTTCAGCGCATAGCCATCGGTGATGGCGCAATAGGGATGTATAGAAGGATTTTGCATTTGCACTTCAATATCTGGTGCGAATATATATTCATGAAAAAATCTGTTTTTTTTATTGCCTCAGACGGATCGGATGGGTAGCTTCGGCTCTGATCATTGTAAGGATTCCGATGGCGTAGTACACAAACAAAGGAGAAACAAAATGAAGAGACTACTTGTATTGTTGGCCGCAATAGCGGTGGCAACGACAGGCATGACGGCGGATAACCTCTGGACGGGAGCCGTCAACAACGATTGGGCAACCGCCGGGAACTGGACCAACGGTGTTCCGGGTTCAGCCGATACGGCTCGCATCTATACGGGCACAGCAGACATAACCGCTAACGCGGGTTCGGTCAATAACTTCTATGTAGGCAGAACCAATGGAGCTTCAACGGTAAATATCAGTGCAGATTTGAGTGTTATCAATGATGCCTATATGGGCTATGCAAGCCGGGCAACCGATGTGGCAACTGTCAATCAGACCGCTGGCAATGTGGTGCTGGGCAATGATTCCACCGACCGGGTGCATTTTGGCCGCGGCAACGGGCAGAGCATCTACAACCTTTCCGGCGGAACACTCGAAACCAAAGGTGATTGGACGCGGTTCGGCAATTATGACCATGGCACAAGTACGTTTACATTCAACCAGACGGGCGGTACCTTCACCGATAGTGGCGGAACGGTTTTTTCATTGGCCGACTATGGGAATGCCGTTGCCAATATAAATTTGAGCGGCGGTACATTCCACGCGAACAATACGGGGGAATCCCGGATGGCCGACGACGGAACCGCAACCATTGCGATCAGTGGAACCGGTGCAATGGACTCTTCAACTCCAATTTTTGGCCTAGGATGGTATTCCAGTGCAATCGGCACCATGAATTTGAGTGACAATGGCACCTTTGCCTATACCGGAAACGATCTTAGAATCGGTCGGTCGGGTACCGGCATTATGAATCTAACCAATAGTGCTTCGGTTACGTCATCGAGTGGAACCTATGTGGCTTTCTATACCCATTCCCACGGTACGGTAACCGTGGATGGCGATAGTCAATTCCATGTAACTGGCACCGCCGATACCCGCATTGGAAACTATGGAACGGGAACCCTTACAGTCAAGGGATCGGGCGTGATGGATTCGACGTCGAGTTCGAGGTTTGCCGTGGGTGCCCATGGCCGATCCGATGCTTCCGGCACCCTGAATATTCTTGAAAACGGTACGGTTACCTCGTCGGCTGCGGAATTTGGCGTGGGCTTTTGGCGCGACACAGATGCCGGAACCAACGCTGCTGTTGGAACCTTGAATGTGGCGGGCAACGGTACGTTGAACCATTCGGGTGCAGTATTCAGCGTTGGTCGTTCCGGTGACGGAACGCTCAACCTCAGTGAAAACGGCACGATTAACTTGAGTGGCAAGAATGTCTATATTGGTCGCTATTATTATTCCGATGTTGGCGGCCACGGTGTCGTGAACATGAGCGGGGGTACGCTTACTCAATCGGATAGTACGAGCACATTCTGGGTCGGGTACGATGGCACGGGGGATTTCAACCAGACCGGCGGTGCTCTCGAGGTTGCGCGTTTGAGACTGGCCGACGATGCCCGCTCAACAGGGACCTATTCCATTTCTGGAGGTTCCCTCAAGGCAAACGCCTACATCACCGGGGGAACAGCCGCTGGTTCAGATGGAACCTTTGAGGTGCTTGGCTCCGGCGCAACGAGCATCGAGGCGGCCAATATTTCCTTCTACGACGATACCTTGCGGGTTGTGCTAGATGAGAATGGTTCCACCCTGATGGTCGCGGATAAAAGCATCAACACCAACTATAACGGCCAAATCGATATTCGCGGCACGTTTGAACTGGATACCGATGGAACCTTTGACGGGGTGGTTGGCGATGTCTACAACATTGGTTGGGCTTCGGACACCATTTTGACGAATGGTATGACGACCTTCACCGTTCTCAGCGGAACCGCCGAGTTTGAATACAGCATTCTCGACAATGTCGACCGTAACGGAAACGCAGGAACGGGGCAAATGCTACAAGTAACCGTCATCCCTGAGCCGGCCACGCTGGGTATGATTGCCTTTGTCGGCGGTGCCATGGTCTGGATCCGCCGCAAGTTCATGATCTAGTGTAAGTTCCAAACCTTGGATAAAAAAGAGCCGCCCGTCGGGGCGGTTCTTTTTCTAGCAACCAATAGAGGAAAAACGAGATGAAGAAGATATTCATGCTGCTGGCTGCCATGATGTTGGCAACGAACGGGGATGCCTCCGCTTTCAAAATTGCTGCGATACCCGATACGCAACGGATGACCCAATACTATCCGAGTTATTTCAAGAACGAGATGAAGTGGATCCGTGACAATGTTTCCAGTGAAAACATTGCCTTCTTGACCCATCTCGGGGATGTGGTCGATGATGACACCTCCACCCAATGGAGCAATGCCGACGCGGCCATGGACTATATTGACCAGGCGGGGATTCCCTACTCCATTTGCATCGGTAACCACGACTATGACACGAAGGGACCTAGCTATGTGCCGCCACGCGATGTGGGAACGACCAAGTTTACCAACTATTTTGGAGAGGTACGCTTTTCGGGCTACTCTTGGTATAAGGGAACGGGACCGCACGGGCTCTGCACCTACCAGATTTTTAGTGCAGGAGGCAGGGATTGGCTTCACATCAATATCGAATACATGGCGGACGACGAGGAGCTACTCTGGGCGCAACGGGTGCTGGACAGCCACCCAGATCTTCCAGCTATTCTTTCTACCCATGCCTTTTTGAACGAATACTCGGACTTGACCAACACGGATTCCACACAAGGTTTGATGGCAAATGGAGGGATTGGTCAGTGGAGTAAATTTGTGGCACATAACGATCAAATTTTTATGGTGCTTAATGGGCACTATTTCCGTAAAAATCCAAATGATGGTGTGGCGCATATGACGGTGACAAACGACTACGGGAATGATGTGTTCCTCCAGTGCATCAATTTTCAGGAGGTCGATGACGATGACCATTTCCGGCTACTGGAATTCGACCTCGCCAACAATGTCATCCATGCCACAACCTATAGTCCGCATAACAACAGTTATCTGACCGATTCGGAAAACCAGTTTACGCTGAGTATCAATTTTAATAATCGCTTCAACTTTACCCCCCGCGAGGATGTGGTGACGCTTCAGGCGGCCAATATCACCGTGGTGGAAAACAATACCGATAACACGTCCGGTAGCGTGACGGCCTCCATTCCAACAGGCCAATCGACCTCCGCTTTTTCGATTGTTCCGGATGGAACAACGCACATTCTTGCTCCCGGGGTGACAAATGTCATTAATAGTAGCAATGGCGACTATTTCGTGAAGGTTGGAAGCCGTAGCGAGGACGATGCGCTCAATGGAATCATGATTGCCTGCGCGGCCGAGAACGGCCGCACCAATCTTGGTGATTCTGCCGAAACCTATCACCTTGCCCAGGCCACTACCGACAGCAAGGGCGACTATTTCATCGCTACGGCGGATGCGGTCGGGGGATCGGAGAAGGATGTGAATGTCTCCGCCGCCTACTTCCCTTTCAGCGGGGGGTGGGAGTCGGGACGCCTGCTTAGCATCTCGAACGGCTCACCGACTTGGGCGTTTGTGGGTAGCGAAAACATTGCGCTAGGTGACAACCTGACCCAGTTGCCGCAGGGCGCGATTTCGGGTTCCGACACCAACAAGGCGGGGGGCGGAACCTGGGGTACCTCCGACGCCGACCGCGGGGTCTGGAACCTGTCGCTTTCGGGGGTGGACAGCGAGAACGATGGTATCCTGCTGGCCTGTGGCGGGAAAAACGAGAACAACTTTGCTGCCGCATCCGCATGGGATGCCAGCTCGGGTCGTTCGGGCTGGCAAATATGCTCCGTAGGGAGCGGGAGCTCAAGCACCGAGTGCGATCCGGTTAACTTTGTCTATGTTCCCTTCACCACCAAGAACATTGTTGCGGGGCGCATTGAGGGGGATGCCGATGTTCGTGCGGGAACGGGTGGGTTTACGACTACATGGGTAACGAACGGTACGATTCGCCTAGATATCGCCGGCCGCACGCCGGCCGACGGCACGCTGATTGTCACTACCGAACTTGAGTGGTACAACTCCGACGATTTTACGACCTATGAACCCGTGGGGGATCATTGGATCATCGAGACGCGCGACCTTCCCGGCGCAACCTTGGCGAATGTGGGAAGTTGCCAGTTTACCTTCCTCTTCATTCCATTTGAAAACACGCCCTTCCGGCCGGGGCCGCCCGCAAACTTTAACTACAATGTAGTCTGGGGCGGAGGAACAGGCTCCTGGACAGATACCAATAACTGGGCGGCATCCGAAGCACTCGATTGGTGGGGCATCCCCGGCTGGCTTTCTGGAAACCCGAAAAACCGGGGGAACAGCACCTTGCCGGATTGGCACGAAGGTAAGGTCTATATCAACAGCGGAACGGCCCAGATCACCGCTTCGAGCCAACTCGATGGCGAAATACCGCACTTGCAGCTGGGGCACAACGAGGGGAGCTCAACCTTGGAAATTGCCGCTGATCTCACGGTTCGCGACAGGGTCTACATCGGCTATCAGAGTCGCGCGGTCGACGTGGCCACCATCAACCAGACGGCCGGTGATGTGGTGCTGGGCACGGTCGCCGGAAGCAGGACTTATTTCGCCCGCGGGCTGGGAAAGAGCACCTACAATCTTTCGGGTGGAACGCTTGAAACCAAAGGTGATTGGGATCAGTTTGGAAACAATGTCGATGATGCCGACGATGGTGCCAGCATCTTCACCTTCAATCAGACGGGGGGGGCCTATACCGACACTGGGGCAAACGAATTGGTTCTGGCCGACAAGGCACCGTCCATTGCGCATGTGAAGATTGGCGGCGGAGTCTTTAGGGCAAACGCCTCGAATGGAATCCGTATTGGTAACAACGGTACGGCCACCCTCGACCTCTACGGAACCGGGGCGTTCGAAACGACTTCGGGCACTTGCGCGATCGGCTACTATGCCCCTTCCCATGGAACACTCAACCTGAGCAACGAAACCTTTACCGCTTCGGGCAACCTCTATGTGGGGCGCTCGGGAACCGGAACTATCAATCTGGTTGGCGGTTCGCTGATCAGCAAATACTGTCCGTTGGGCGTTTATACCGGTTCGCAGGGAACCATCAATCTGGATAGTGGGTCGATGGATATGACGGCCACCGAATTCTATATCGGACGCTCGGGTACCGGGGAGTTCAACCAGACCGGTGGTTCGTTCGAGACCTCCGGCCGCGTGTCGCTCGGTCGCTACAACGATGGAGTCGGCACTCTGAACATTAGCGGCGGAACCTTCACCATGCATGGATCCGATTTCTTTGCGGGCTACACCAACAACACGGTGGGCATCGTTAACCAAAGCGGGGGAACCGTCGATCTCACTCGGCTGATCCTTGGCCAGGAAACGGGGACCAGCGGGCGCTATTCCATCTCCGGGGGTTCGTTGGTTTCGCAGAACTATATTACCGGCCGCAACGGCATCCGCCTCTTCGAGGTGGTTGGTTCCGGTGCCACCAGCATTACGACCCATCGGGTTTATTTCTGGGATGACCATTTCCGCGCCAAGTTGGATGCCAGTGGCTCCACGTTGATCCAGTCTAGTGCAGGAAACGGCTACGATGGGAAAATCGACCTTCGCAAATGCCTCTTTGAACTCGATACCCTGCCGAGCTTCGATGGTCAGCCGGGGGATGTCTACGACATCATGTGGTCATCCGCCGACATTATTGTGGATCAGGCGGGCTATACGGATCGCGACATGGTCTTTAGCAACCTCTCTTCGGAAACCTTCGAATGGCGGGTGGTGGACAAGAATGGAGGCAAGATGCTCCAAGTCTATATTCCAGATACTCCGGTGGTGAACTACGAATACTGGTTGCGGGACTATCCAACCCTTGGAACGGCCACCAATATGGCGGACGACCCCGATGGCGACGCGCTCGACAACCTGGGCGAGTATGCGCTGGGTGGCAATCCGGACGATCCCCAAAGCCAAGGCTACCTGCCCCAAAGCGCCTTGCAGGAAACGAGCGGATCGAACTATGTCGAGTATGTCTATGCCAAGCGCAAGGATAGCGTAGAACGCGGGCTGGCCTATTCCCTCGAACAAACCACCAACTTGGTTCCCGGGGTCTGGAGCAATGCAAGCGCCGCGGTTGTGGGTACCGGTTCGCTGGATGCGGATTTCGATACCGTCACCAACCATGTCTCGACCACGGGGCAGGATCAAGAATTCATCCATCTGCGGGTGGAGTACCAGTAAAAGTCTAAAAAATTAAGGAAGACACCAAATGAATATTCAAAAACTGAAAACCCGCATAGGAATTTCCGCTCTGTTTTTGTTGCTCGTTCCAATGGTTGGAGCCATGGGTTCCAAGCCCCCGTCCAACGAAGTCCGCGCAGTGGAAGGGTTGATCCACCGGCTTCTGCCGGGGCAGGAAAAGTTTTTCCAGCCGGAACTCATTTTGGCGACGGAGGACGGCAAGGATGTCTTCGAGCTGGAGAGCAAGGGCGGCAAGATCGTCATTCGCGGAAACAACGCTTTGGCGATGGCCAAGGGGCTGGATTGGTATCTTAAATACGATTGCCGCACCTCAGTCAGCTACTACAAGGCCGATCCCGTCCAGCTTCCGCAACCCCTCCCATTGGTGGGCAAAAAGATCCGCAAGGAGAGCATTTGCCAGGACAAGTTTTTCCTGAACTACTGCACCTTCGGCTACACCATGCCCTGGTGGGACTTTTCCGACTGGGAGCGGCTGATCGACTGGATGGCGCTCAACGGCATCAACATGCCGCTGGCCATCACCGGGCAGGAGGCCATCTGGCAGAAGGTCTGGAAAAAATATGGCATGACGGACGAGCAGATCCGCACCTACTTCACCGGCCCGGCCCATCTGCCGTGGCACCGCATGACCAACATCGATGTATGGGGCGGCCCCTTGCCCCAAAGCTACCTCGACAATCAGCTGGCGCTCCAGAAGCAGGTGCTCAAACGCGAGCGCGCGTTTGGCATGAAGCCCATCCTCCCGGCCTTCGCGGGCCATGTTCCGGGGCGGTTGAAGGAGTCGCACCCCGACGCCCACATCACTAAGCTCAAGGCATGGGCTGGCTTCCCCTCCGAATACAACACCTATTTCCTCGATACTCAGGATCCGCTCTTCACCGAGATCCAGAAACGCTATCTCGAAGAGCAGACCCGCCAGTTCGGCACCGACCACATCTATGGTGCCGACCCCTTCAACGAACTCGTTCCGCCTAGCTGGGAACCGAAATACCTCGCCGAAGTGGCCTCCACCATCTATGCCTCCATGACCGCCGTCGACCCCGATGCCCAGTGGCTCCAGATGGCCTGGCTCTTCTACCACAAGGGCAAGGATTGGACCAAACCGCGCATCGAGGCCATGCTCACGGCGGTGCCGCCGGGCAAGATGATCCTGCTCGACTACTATGTTGAATACAAAGAGATCCGAAAGCGCACCGACGCCTTCTTCGGCCAGCCCTACATCTGGTGCTACCTCGGAAACTTTGGTGGCTCCACCAGCATCATTGGCGACCTCGACGAGATCGACAAGCGGATGGGTGCCCTTTTCAAAGATCCAAAGGCTGGAAATCTCACTGGCGTGGGTGGAACGCTCGAAGCCTTCAACCCCAACATGGTTTTCTTCGACTACCTCTTCGAAAGGCCCTGGAGTTCGGAAGAAATAGACATGGACGCGTGGCTCGACGATTTTGCCCAGAGCCGTTGCGGCCAGCCCGACGAAAACCTTTCCAAGGCTTGGAAGTTGCTCTTCGAGAAAATCTATGTCTCCCATGCCACCTCCCGCGTTAGCACCCAGATTGCTACCCGCCCGGCTCTGAAAGGGCACGGCAGCAAATATGCCGACCCGACCATCAAATACAGCAACAAGGATTTGCTACAAGTCTGGAAGCTGATGCTCCAAACCACGGATAAAACGCGCGATGCCTACCGCCAGGATCTCGTCATGGTCGCCAGCCAGTGCATGGCCAACTACGCCGAACCCCTCCGCGATGCCATGGTCGCCGCCTATAAAAAAGGCGACAAGGCCGAGTTCGAGAAAAAGGCCGCCGAACTGCTGGAGCTGATCAAGGATGTTGACCGCATGGCCGCCACCCGCGACGAGCTGCTGCTCGGCGCATGGATTTCCGATGCCCGGAAGTTTGGCAAAAACGCCGACGAGCGCAACTACTACGAGCACAACGCCCGCAACCTCCTCACCACCTGGGGGCCGGAAGGCAACATTCTCAACGACTATGCCAACCGCCACTGGGCCGGCCTCGTCGGCGACTACTACCATGGCCGCTGGGTGCTCTTTGTTTCCGAGCTTCGGAAGTCGCTCGAAAGCGGAAAGCCCTTCGACCAAAAAGCCTTCGACAAGCTCGCCGCCGACTACGAATGGAACTGGACGCTCAAGACCGGCGGAAAATATGCCGAAGCCCCCGTCGGCGACTCCGTCGAGGTTGCCCAGGCACTCTACGAAAAATATGCTCCAGCCATTGGAAAATAGGAGCGGTCGTTTTAAATAATTCCGTGGTCATGCGCAGGGAGTCAATGTGCAGACTTTCGTGCGTGAACGAATCGGTGATATTGCTCTGCCCTTATTTCCCGCTTTCTAGCCGAAGCGCATTGCGGAAGGGCAGGCCCGCCGCCCGGACTTTTTTCTGGGTGGCTTCGATTTCGTACTCCACCCGCCGCATCGTAATGGTTTGCTCGTCGAGGTCGTAGATGGCGTAGGCGGCGAGCGGGTTGCGGTCGCGGGGCTGACCGACGCTGCCGACGTTCACCAGATACCGGGTTTTCGGGCGGATGTGCAGCGTTTTGTAGAACCCCTTCTCCGTGGTGGCTTGCTTGACGAATGCCAGCGGGACATGTGTGTGGCCAAAGAAGCAGACGGGGCTGAACTGGTTGCGGAAGCTGGCTTCGGCCGCCCGCCGCTTGAAGATGTAGTTCCATCGCTCCGGGTTGTGTAGCGAGCTGTGGACCAGGGTGAAATTTTCCACGTCGGCAATCATGGGGAGCTGGCGGAGGTAGCGGCGCTCGAAGGGCGAGAGCTGCTTGCGGGTCCAATGGATGCTTTTCCGCGCCATGGGCGTGAAGAGCTCCATGGACTCGGTGCTGGCGGCGTAGTGGTCGTGGTTGCCCCGCACCGCAACTACATCCAGGTTGCGCAGGATCTGGAGGCAGGCCTTCGGGTCGGCGTTGTAGCCCACCATGTCGCCGGTGCACGCATAGTGGGTCACCTGCTGCGCCTCCGCATCTTCGAGCACGGCGCGGAGCGCCTCCAGATTGGAATGGATGTCGCCTAGAATTGCATACTTCATTTAATCTGAAATCCTGAATTTTCTATATTCGCCGGTTGCCGCCGTCCAGCCAAGTTTTTCCCCGGCGATATGGTTTTTTAAACGGGAGTTGCGGATTTCCTCGATAAACCCGATCAACTCCCGTTCCGATCCTTCGGCCACCAGTTCGACATCGCCGTCCGACCGGTTCCTGACATAACCACTTATATCGAATGGCGTTGCAATGCCGCAGACCGTGTAGCGGAAACCCACTCGCTGAACCCTGCCGGAAAACAATATCCGCACCCGCTTGACCGAACCATCCGAACCCATGCCGCTTTATAGCGAAACCGGGTTCCGCCGCAAAGTTCCAATGGGTGGAAAAACAGACATATAGCGTGGATTTCCATCAAATGATATGCCACATTCCCCGGATATGCGAATTGCACCACCAAAAATCATACAGGGCGGGATGGGCGCCGGGGTCTCGAACTGGCGCCTCGCTCAGGCGGTTTCGCGGATCGGGCAACTGGGCATCGTCTCGGGAACGGGGCTTGCCGAAGTGGTTGCGCGTCGGCTCCAGGACGGCGATCCCGGCGGGCACATCCGCCGCGCCTTCGAGCACTTTCCCTTTCCCCAAATGGCGCAGCGGATCCTCGATGCCTTCTTTGTCCAGGGCGGGAAGCCCAGGGATGTGCCGTACCGACGGCTTCCCATGCTCGATCTCGAGGGGAAAAA
>WFRA01000270.1 GCA_015486775.1 Kiritimatiellales bacterium
GTATGTCGGCGCGCTCTGGAGCCGTTCCATCACCAAGGCCGCTGCCATTGCCGGCATGCTTTCCGGCGCGTTCTCCAGCCTCTTCTGGATCGTTTTCGTGCAGGAAAAGGCCTCCACCGCGCTGACCATCTGCCAGAAACTCTTCGGAACGCGCTCGCTGGCCATCCATATGGAGAGCGGCAAGGCTGTTTTCGCGAAGACCGGACCGATTGTCTGGGCCTTTGTCGATCCGCTTCTCATCGGCCTGCCGATCGCAATCATCGTGACCGTGGTGGTAACGCTGCTCACCAAAAAACTTTCGGAAGAACATCTGGAACTCTGCCTAGGGAAAAAATAACAACCAAAAAGGGGATGAAAAACATGAATACAAAACAAAAAACAACCATCATGCTACTCGTCGCGGCAACTGCGGCAAGCGCGGCATTCGCTGCGGAACCAGCCACCAAGGCACCGGACAGCCAGTTCAAGTGGGGCGGCGACATCCGCCTGCGCGAAGTCTATATGGACAATGTTCCCAACCGAGCCGGAGGAGAGGCCAAAGGCGGCGCCAACCAGTTCCAGCGCTACCGCACCCGCGTCTGGGGCGAATACCATCCCGAGCAGTATAAAAACCTCTATGTGCGCGGCCGCTTGGTGAACGAATGGCGTACCTCGCAAGCAGGAGATATTGCAAAAAGATGGGGAGCCTTCGACGAGACCGTCTTCGACAACCTCTTTGTCGACTGGAAAACCACCCTTTGGGATATCCGGGTCGGTCGGCAGGATTTGATCTATGGCACCGGCAAACTCATTCTCGACGGCACCCCGCTGGACGGTTCGCGCACCATCTACTTCGATGCCGCCAAAGCCGTCTACAAAGGGATCGACAACACCACCGTCGATTTCCTCGCCATGTACACCTACGCTCAGGATCCCCTGGCCATTCATTCTCAGGATCGTAGCCTGAATGCCTTGCATAGCGGCGGGTATGATAAAGCCGAAGCAGGTGGCGGCATCTACATCAAAAACAAAACCCACGAAAACCTGCCTTGGGAAGCCTACTTCATTACCAAAACCAAAGAAGAAGGCCTTGCTGATCAAATTAACACGGTCGGTACCCGCCTGATGCCCAAGTGGGCGGATGGCACCTTCGATGCCAATCTTGAGATGGCCTATGAGTCCACCCCCGGAACCGATGCCTTCATGGTTGATGCCTTGGCCAAATGGCACATCGGCGGCATGGAAGACCAAAAGGCCTTTCTGGGCGCGGGATGGTACCACCTCTCCGAAGACTGGGATCCGCTCTTTGCCCGCTGGCCCCAATATTCCGAACTGTTCATCTATGCATTCGGCCCCCCCGACGGAATAGCACAGTGGGGAAATGTCAGCATGCCGCACATCGACTTCTCGATTTCGCCGGCGAAAAACTACAAGACCGACCTGTTGCTCGGCTACATGTTCGCACCGCAAAACAACAGCACCACTGGCGGATACAACCGCGGCCTGCTCTTCACCTGGTGGAACCGCTTCACCATCAAGGAGCATCTCTTCACCGACAAGGACAAGCTGACCGCCCACCTCCTGCTCGAACTCATGGATCCGGGCGACTACTACACCGGAACCCAGCGCGACCACACCGCCATCTTCACCCGCGCGGAACTCTCCTACTCCTTCTAGGTTTTCCAACCTTCGGAAAGGATGAAAGCGCCCCGGAACGGGGCGCTTTTTTTGTCCCCGGATTGAATGGGAGCGTTCCAATTCCGCAGCCCTCCCCCAACTGGAAAATTCATGGCTGAAAAAAGTCGCGGTTCAACCGGACCAACCCCTATAAAAGCGGCGATGGAACCGATCCGATACCAGGCCGAAAAACTGCAACCGCTCATTCTTTTTGCGGACAACCACCTGCTGGCGCTCGACAAGCCGACGGGACTGCTGACGCAGGATAGCGGAACCGGGCTGCGCAATCTGGAGGACTGGGCGCGCGAATGGGTGCGGGTCGACAAAAACAAGAGCGGCGCGGTTTTCCTCAACGCCACGCATCGGATCGACCGAGCGGTCAGCGGGGTGGTGCTTTTTGCCCGCACCAGCAAGGCGCTCTCGCGCCTCAACGAGGATATCCGGAAGCGCAACTGCAAAAAGATCTACCATGCGCTGGTCGAAGGTGCCCCGCCCAAACTCGCCGACCGGCTGGTCCACTGGCTGGCCCGCGGGCACCACCGCGCCGAGGTTTGCCACGAGGGGGCTCCGGGGGCGCAACGGGCAATCCTCTCCTACCGGACAGTTCTTCCAGAGATTGGAAACCTCTCCCTGCTGGAAATCGATCTGGAAACCGGCCGCTACCACCAGATCCGCGCGCAGCTTGCGGCCATGGGAACCCCCATCGCGGGCGACACGAAATACGGGGCGAAGCACCCCGCCCCCGACGGATCGATCGCCCTGCACCACCGCCAGCTTGAAATTGTCCACCCGACGCTCAAGCAGCCGCTTGTCCTGCAAGCCCCCTACCCGGTCGGATCAAAGTGGTGGAAGGGTCGAACCCCCAACTAGAGTATTTCACTGTTGCGATGTCGCGCTAATCTCTCGTAGAAGCGACGTCCTCGTCGCTTGCCCATACCATAAAGAACGCGACGAGGACGTCGCATCAATATTTCATTCGAGAAATGCTCTAGACCCCTTCGGGCTTGGGGGCGCGGGTCATGAGGTCGCGGATCGCCTGGCGGGGATCCTTGCCTTCGTGGACGACGGCGTTGACCTGTTCGGTGATGGGCACGGAGACGCCGAGCTGGTCGGCCAGCTCCTTGGCGGCCTGACAGTTCCAGACCCCTTCGGCCACCATCTTCATGCCGGACATGATCTCTTCGAGGGTCTCGCCTTTGCCAAGCCGTTCGCCGACACCACGGTTGCGGCTGTGGCGGCTCATGCAGGTGACCATCAGGTCGCCGATGCCGCTGAGCCCGGCAAAGGTTTCGGGCTTGGCGCCGAGGGCGGTTCCAAGGCGGGTGATTTCGGCCAGGCCGCGGGTCATGAGCGCGGCCTTGGAGTTGTCGCCAAAGCCCATGCCGTCGCCGATTCCGGCGGCCACGGCGATTACGTTCTTGAGCGCCCCGCCCAGCTCGACGCCGACCACGTCGTCGCGGGTGTAGACACGGAAGGTATCATTCACAAAGAGCCGTTGGATCTGCTCGGCCATGGCATGGTCGGTCGCCGCGACCGCCACGGCGCAGGGGATGCCGCGGGCAACCTCCTCGGCGTGGCTGGGGCCGGAGAGCACCGCGACGGGGCGACCCAGCACCTGCTCGGCCACCTCGCTCATGCGTTCGTGGGTCTGTTCGTCGAGCCCCTTGGTGGCGCTGACCACCAGCGCGTTTTCGGGAATGAAGGGCTTGAAGCTTTCGACGACGGGCTTGTAGAACCGCGACGGCACGACCAGCACCACCAGACCGGCATCCTTCGCGGCGGCCTCGCGGTCGGCGATCCAATGGATGGAAGGCGGAATTCCAACCCCAGGAAGATAGGTTTTGTTTTCGCCGGAAGCCTGGATCTCCTCCAGATATTCGGAGAAGGGCCCCCAGACCGTCACGTCGTGTCCGTTGCGTTCGAGCACCATCGCCAGCGCCGTGCCCCATCCGCCATCGCCAATTACCGTTGTTTTCATGCCTACCACCTTAGTTCCTTCCCTTCCCACTTCTCACCATCTTGCGTTCCTAAACAAGCAATCTCTATCGCAACATTAAGCCAATGAAGAATTAAGAATGCAGAATGCAGAATGGTGGAACTCAGACGGCGTTGGCCTTTTTTCCGATAGAAGCTGTCGCAGACCGACCATTCTTAATGAACCATTCGCTTCTCTCATTATTGCTCCGCAAATTATCTTCCGCTTTGCTCCAGGCTGAAATCTCCATTCTTAATTCACTGCTGCGTAGCCGCTTTAGCTTTTCAAGCACCCCCTAGCCCCTCGCCCGATGCATGGCGTCGACCTCGTCGTCGATCATCTGCTTGACCCACTTGGGGCTTTTTACCGTGCAGCAGCGACCCCAGGCCATGATCCAGCGCTTGACCTCCAC
>WFRA01000271.1 GCA_015486775.1 Kiritimatiellales bacterium
GGTCGGGGGGATTGGATTCCCTCCAGGACGGCACCAACGCGCCGATGCGCTTCTACAAGGTGTGGGTGGGGCTGCCACCCGAATAAAGCCAGCGGAGAGATTCTTCCGAGGTTCATGCGTAGGTTGACGCGAAGCGAGCCGACAGGCAACCTTCGCTTCGACCGGTCATCGCGCGGGGGCGAAGGCCATTTCGGCTGCGGTCTCCCCGGTCAGCTTGCGCACCTTCAGGCGCAGGCTTTTTTTGTCGGCCACCCCTTCGATCCAGGCGGCCAGGTCAAGTTGCGGTCCGCCGCCGATTAGCTGGGCATAGGGGAATTCGTCGTTGGCATCAATCTTCGTGATCCGATGTGTGTGACCGGAAACAATAACCTGTACGCCCCATTCCACTAGCACATCGTGCCAGAGATCGCGACTGCGCTTGCTGAAATGGTCGAACGAATAGACCGTCTCCTCGTCAGTCCAGCGCAGGGGAATGTGGCAAAAAACAACGCGGTACGGAGCGTCTTGGAACGCGGGATTTTTAATCACCTCCTTCCTGAGCCACTCCGCCTGCTCGCGTCGTAGTGCTTCGGAAGCAACACGTCCCTTGAAGCTGGGATGGTCGTCGGCCTTGTCCTCGCCGGTATCGAGCACCACAGCGGCCAGCGGCCCGCTACGGAACGCATAGAAGGGGCGGCCGGAAGGAGTGGCGATATAATCTGGAACACGGAAGCCATAGGTGCCGCGCGCATCGTGGTTGCCCCACGAAAAAGCCAGCGGACGCTGTGCCGTAAAATCCGTTCCGCCGGGACTGAGTAGCGTCGAGGGGATCGCCGCTTCCTCCCGCCACTTGTTTTGGTCGGCGTCGCCATTCCAGACCAGAAAATCCGCCGCCGGGGTCTTCCGGTCTAGCTCCCTCAGGGTATCGCTGAAATCGTGCGTATCGTTCCAAACCACGAAGCGCGTCGAAGAAGCCGAAGGATCCAAAGTTTGGAACTCGCGCCAGCCGCTTTCGATCCGCTGCTTTTCACCCTCCATCGATTCCGTCACCGCCCGGTAGCGGTAGGTCGTGCCGGGTTCTAGCCCATCCAACCGCACCCGCAGTACCTTGTCGCCCTGCGGCACAAGCCCCCAGCCATCGCGAGCAAAGCGGCGGACACCCGACCCGTCCTCCAACTCGATCCATCCTCTGCACAGGCGCGTGACCGACCAGCCAAACTCTATCCCGTCGCTGCGCGGCGCCATCGCCACCGGCGGACTCGCCACCAGCTCCCCGTTCGGTGTCTCTTCCCCGCGAGCCACGCCACACACCGCCAAACTTCCAATGGCCGTCCCCAAAAATTCCCGTCGTTTAGCTTCCATTATTCTTCTCCCTGAGTTTTTAGCGCTGCGAGCATGTCGTCGAGCCACTGGAGCTTTTTGGTTTGGAGCATGGGGCTGGGGTGGGCGTTGAGCAGCGGGTGGACATCGGAGGGAACGGTGCAGGTGGGTTCGGTTTCGAGCCGGGCCATGCACTGTGTGGCGAGCGGGATTAGCCCGGTGTCCTGCCCCCACCCGAGCATGATCGGTACCGGGGTTTTGCGTCTGAGCGAATGGGCGCACTCTTCGGCGCGCTCGGGGCAGAAGATGGAGTGGGTGTGGCCACCCATGATTTCGGTGAGCGCCTCGACCCGCTGGATAAAACTTCCAGACTTTGGATCGCGCAGGTCGGAGAGGTTGAGCACACGAACGTGGTTCCAGCCCTTGGAAACCGCGATGCGCATGATCTGGTACTGCGTGTTGTCGGGCTGGGTGAGCACCAGCTCCTTGCGCATGGAGCTTCCAGCCCTTGGATATTCGATCTCCTCGTCGATGTGGTAGATCTCCTTGGGGTGCGACGACCCCGGGTTCATCATCACCACCACCGCGTCCGGAACCATCAGCGAAATCTCCGAGGGGTTGTCCTGCGCAATGGCACCGTCGACAATTTCCAGGACGCTACGGCAATTGGCCCGCCCGCCGTCCATCATGACCAGTTCGTAGAAATGCCCGTAGCAGGCAAACCGTTTTTTCAACTCCGCCGCATAAATGAAATCCATGTTTCGCTCCAAATGGAATGGCCGAATATTTTAGACTTTCGGGAACGGGAAAAACAAACTATCTTTCGCATATATGGCTCAGCGAGGTTTCTATGCATATTGCGATTGATGTTGTTGCGGGTATCTTCCTGCTGTTCGCCTTTTTGTCCGGCTGGTACAAAGGCTTCCTGCTTTCGTTGCTCAGCGTGGCTCGGGTAGTCTTGGCCTACGGCGCGGCCTATTTTGCGGGGCGCTATCTGGGCAACTGGATCGGTGTGGCGGCCTACCGCCCGCGCATCGTCACCATTCCGGCCACGGCGGGCATGGCCTTTGTTACGGTATTTTTCGTCTTCCACCTCGCCATGCAGTGGATCAGGGAAAGGCACGCCATGAAGGTGGAGGAGGAAAACCACCGGCGGCCATTCATTAGCCACCTCGCCGGCGCTGGCATCAGCCTAGCGGTCGGCCTTCCCTCCGTGCTGCTCTTTTTCTGGCTGGCCGAACTCTTTTTGGTGGGCGTGGCGAACACCGCCATCCCCGGCTTGGCCGAATCGCATGTGGGTCGGCTCACCCAGCGAGCCGTTTACCGCGTCGCCCGCGCCTCGGTTTCCAAGGAGATCGACGAACAGCAGGCGGATGCCCTAGCCAGCTCCATCGCCAATCCGGCGGAGAGCATGAAGATCCTAGGACGGGTGCTCTCCGCCTACTCGATCGAAAACCTCCGCAACGACCAGTGGGTGCTGACCGACCTGCTCAGCGGCAACCCGAACATCATTAAAAAGAATGTCGCCATCCAGCGGGTACTGGCCGACCGCGCCACCCTCGAAAATCTGCGCGACCTAGGCCTGCTTTCCGGTAACGAGACCAAGACCGGCCTCTACGAAAAGCTGGCGGCTTGGGGAAAGAACGACAAGATCCGGAAGAGCTTCTACAACCTCAAAGATCGCGACCTGCTCCGAGCCGACAAGCTCTCCCTGCTGCTTCGCGACCCCGACTTCGACGTCATCCTCGGGGAGATCGTCAAGCCTACTCCTCCTCCTCCGGCGGCAGGATCCCCTCCGCCACCAGCTGGTCGTCCATCTCCTGCGTCAACGGAATAGGTAGCGGCGGCATTCCCGAGCGGATCACCTCCATCTGGTAGTTTTGCAGATTGGCGCGAACCTCCTCGCGGCGGCGGCGTTGCTCTTCCGGCGAGAGCTTGGGCTCGGGGGGCTTCTCCACCTTCTTCGGCGGCGGTTTGCGGCGGAACCCGCTGCCAAACTTCCGCCGGGGCGGGGGTGTCTTCTTCGGCGGTGCCTTGCTGGCAATCGGCTTGGTCAGTTCAAAAACCACCGGCACCCCGTCGCGCTGCAACGTGGCCTTCGAATCGTCCAGATCGATGTCGAGCAACCGCATGCCCAGATAGCTTTCGCCCACCATGAGGATGATGCTTTTGGGATCGCCCGGCCCCGCCTTCTTGTTCTGGAACCCGGCGCGGATATCGCCGTTCTCGCTTTCAAGCAGAAAGCAGAGGCGCAGCTCCTTGGCCGCGGCCTCCGCCGCGGCGGCTTCCTGGGCGGACTTTGCCTCCTCCTGACTAACCACCAGAGGGTCGGCACCAAACGGAGAGCGGTCGAGGATCACCTCGTAGCGCTCCGCCTTGTATTCCGTCTCCGCAAAGCAGATCCCGGATACCGCCACAGCCAGCGCCGCAAACCAAATTGTTCTCTCATTTGTTCCTGCCATTGCAAATCCCTTTTCCAAACTGCGGAAATAATGTGTCTTCAAAGCCCGTTCGTCAAGCGCAACCCCGCCTTCCAACCCCTGGAAAAGAACGGCGGCGCCCCCGCGATAGTGTTGCGTTTCGCCTTTTAATCCCGTCCGGCTTCCGTATGGTTCCGGCCTTTGGAAAAAACGATGCCATGAAAACCGACCTATTCGACTATCCACTGCCCCCCGAACTCATCGCCCAGCATCCGGCCGCGCGGCGCGACCAAGCGCGCATGCTGGTGCTGCACCGCGCCTCCGGCGAGATCGAACACCGGACTATCGCCGACATCGCCGACTACCTCCGCGCCCCCGATATTCTGGTGCTCAACAACACCAAGGTCATTCCCGCCCGCGTCTTTGGCCACAAGGTCGCCTCCGGCGGAAAAGTCGAGCTACTCCTGCTCGAAGAGACCGCCCCCGGCACCTGGAAAGCACTAATGAAAAGCTCGCGCCGCCCCAAGCCCGGCGACTCGCTCCTCCTCTGCTCCGGCAAAGCAACCGCCACGATGCTCGAAGACAACGGCCAGGGCGAGGCGCTACTAAAAATCGAATCCGCCCGCCCGCTGATGGAAATCCTCGACGAAGAGGGCGTTCCTCCCCTGCCACCCTACATTTCACGCAAGGCGCAGACCCGCGAGCAGATCGATGCCGACCGCGAGCGCTACCAAACCGTCTACGCCACCGAGCCCGGCGCGGCCGCCGCCCCCACCGCCGGCCTGCACTTCACTCCGGAACTTCTCCAAGCATTGGAAGCCCAAGGGATCGGAAAGGCCGAGCTGACCCTGCACGTCGGCCTCGGCACCTTTCGCCCCGTCTCGGCGGAAAGCATCGCCGACCACCAGATGCACCACGAGCACTACGCCGTGTCCGAAAAATCCGCGCAGGCCATCCGCCGCGCCCGCGAAGCGGGCGGTCGCGCCGTGGCCGTCGGCTCCACCAGCGTCCGGACCTTGGAAAGCCTTCCAACCCTTGGAAAGGCGGAAGGCTCCACCAACATATTCATCTACCCGCCCCACGCCTTCCGGCACACCGACGCCATCCTGACCAACTTTCACCTGCCCAAATCCACCCTGCTCATGATGATGTCTGCCTTCGCCGGCCGCGAGCAGATGCTCCACGCCTACCGCATCGCCGTGCAGGAAAAATACCGCTTCTTCAGCTACGGCGACTGCATGCTCATCCTGTAGCCCCACGTTAGTTCCTTCCGTTCTTACTTCTCACCATTTGAAACGGCCTGCGGCCTATTTGAACCGTGCTTTCAGCACTATTTACATCCGCAAATTATCCGTCGTTTCACTCGGGCGTGCCGAAAATTATACTTTGCGGCGTTCCTAAACAAACGACGTCTGTCGCAACATTAACCCAATGAAGAGTTAAGAATGCAGAATGAAGAATGGTGGAACTCAGGCGGCGTTGGCCTTTTCCCGATAGAGGCTGCCGCAGGCCGACCATTCTTAATTCTGAAATCTTCATTCTTAATTCACTGCTGCGTAGCCGCGTTAGACCTCATTTTTGCATCTCATTGACAATACCTTTTATCGATTTTACTTTTGCATCATCCTCGAACAGCTCTATCTGTACCTTCTTTCCGGTGTTCGTCGCAATATAATCTTCAGACGCTGCAACGAGTACCGGAAACACTCTGCGTAAGTCCCCGCAGGATCCAGCGCTTGTAGCTGTTGTCTTCCATAACTGGACTTCTCTTTTTGAAATTTTGTATTCATCTAAATCAGCTGCATCAAGAAACATAAACCTAAAATAGGTTGTATATGCGCCTGAATACGTTGTAGATCCAGTTATGCCGTACGTTGGGGTGTATATTGTTGAACCAGAATACGAACCATAGCCACCATAAGAA
>WFRA01000272.1 GCA_015486775.1 Kiritimatiellales bacterium
GATAGGGATCGAACCGCGTAAACCAGCCCCAGATCGCCATCCGATCGTCGTGGATATCGACGTCTTCCGAAACCGCCACCTGCAGAATGTATTGCTTCGTGGCCGGATGGCCTTGGAGCGACTTTTGGATTTCGTCGCGGTTCCAACCTTTGGAAATCTGCACCATCAAGACTCCTTCGCCAAAGGCCCGGATGGCGCGGATGCCCGGATGTACCTCGGCCGGTTTCGGCGGAGGCGGTGGCGCGGGACGCAGGGGCGAGTTTTTGCCCCGGTTCGCCAACAGAACCAAGCGGCTACCAAAATTGATGGCGGGGCCGGTAAAGTCGAGCGTGTCCTGCGCCGTCGGGGCAATCAGATGCACGCCGTCGAGCGGATCGAGGTGCTCGCGCAGGGCGCGGCTGACGGCATAGAAGTCGCGGACGTCCACATCGTCGTCGCACACAATGAGCACCTTGGTGAGCGAAAGCTGCCCCTCGCCCAGAATTCCGAATGCATGCTTGAGCGACTCGCGGCCATACCGCTGCTTAACCGCGATCGCCGCCAGCGGGTGGAATCCCGACTCCGCATAGGACCAAAGATCCACCACCGCATGCCGCAACATTTTCAGGAATGGAATGCAGAGTTCCTGTAGCGCATTGCCGATATAAAAATCCTCCTGCGGCGGCTTGCCCACCACCGTGGCCGGATAGATGGCATCCTTGCGGGCAAGCACGCGATCCACCCGAAAGACGGGAAAATCGGCCGAGTGGGAATAGTGGCCGAGGTGATCGCCAAACGGCCCCTCGCGACGCACATCGTCTGCCACCACACTGCCCTCGATCAAAAATTCAACCTGCGAGGAGACCCGGTGTCCGGTCGTCTTGCGGTGCAGCACCTCCAGCGGCTTGCCCAAAATTAGCGCGGCAAACAAGCGTTCGTCCACCCCTTCAGGTAGCGGGGTAATCGCCGCCAGCGTCAGCGCAGGCGGGCCGCCCAGCGCCACGCTGATCGGCAGCGGTTGACCCAACGCGATCGCTTGCTTAAAATGGAAGCCGCCACCCTTTTCGATCTGCCAGTGCATGCCGGTCGAGGCATCGTCGTAGCGTTGCATCCGATACATGCCCAGGTTGCCGCCGCCTGTTTCGGGATCGGCCGTATGCACCAGCGGCAGGGTAAAAAAGTCGCCGCCATCCAGCGGCCAGCACTTCAGCACCGGCAACTGCATCAGGTTAGCGGGTTCATGAAGATTTTCCAAAATCGGCCCCGAGCGAACGGTCTTCATGCGCATGCGCAAAACCCTTGAGATCTTCCTCCGATTTTCCCACACCTGTTTAGGTGTGGGAGGAATCATTTTATCCTTCAAACTGGCGAGTTCCTCGCCAATCTCCGCCGGATTGCGGTCTCCAAAAACCAGTTGGACACGCTCGGGTGTTCCGTAGAGGTTGCTCACGAGCCGGTATGGCGAACCCTTCACGTTCTCAAAAAGCAAGGCGGGGCCGCCGACCGCCAGCACCTTGTGCTGGATGACCGTGATCTCCTGATCCGACGAAACCTCCGCCTTCACCCGCACCAGCTCCCCGCGCTTCTCTAGCGCATCGATAAATTCTCTCAAATCCTTGTAGCTCTCTGCTTTCGACATTCGATATTCCTTGTTCAATATTCTGCGGTTCACCGTATATCCGCCCAGGTGCGGGGCGGTTCCTGCCCAAAGAGGGAGAGGACGTGGTCGACATAATGGCCAAGCATTTCCGCCATGGAAACCTCGGTGGGATCGCGGCCTTTGGCCATGTAGTAGGGCGGCGAAAGCGGCATGATCGTTCCACCCGCCGCCGCAACCGTCGCGGCACTCTGGGCGTTCGGCAACGTCCACGGTGCTTCGCGCACGCAGAGCACCAGCTTGCGCCCCTCCTTCAAATGACAGTGCGCCGCGCGGGTGATTAGCGAATCCGAAATCCCCACCGCAATCTTGCCCAGCGTATTGACCGAGCAAGGCACCACCACCATTCCAAGGGTTGGAACCGACCCCGAGGCGATCGATGCCGTCAGGTCGGAATCGCGCCACACCTCGGCGGCTCGTTCTTCCAAGGCTTGGAAAGGCCCGACCTCCTGCTCGTAGACCACGCGCCCCATGGTACTCGCCGCCAGCGTCACTGGCCACTGCGACCGCTCCACCAGCAGCTTCGCCGCCAACGCGCCCGACGCGCCAGTTATTGCCACAACCAACTTCATTCCTATCCTCTATTTTAGGCAGAATCATTTGTAGACAGAATTATCC
>WFRA01000273.1 GCA_015486775.1 Kiritimatiellales bacterium
ATCATCGGGTGGTCACCCACGTTTGTAGCGATGTGGCGTTTCCTGACCAGATAGATCAACCGATCGCTGAAATCTATCGGATGCTCGTGGATTCCAATGTTCGGAACCAGCGCATTGCCCGCGATGTGGCCGAAGCGTATGGCACGGGGCGCAGCCCGCTGGTGCTCACCGAGCGAACCCGCCACCTCGATATTCTTCAGGAACTGCTATCGCCAAAGATTGATCGCTTGGTTGTGCTCAAAGGTGGTTTGGGAAAGAAGAAGCTCGCAGAGATCAACGCGAAACTCGACGAATGGAAAGACCAGCCACATGTTATTTTGGCAACCGGCCGCTACCTTGGCGAGGGCTTCGACGACCCGCGCCTCGACACGCTTTTTCTCGCCATGCCCGTTTCATGGCGCGGCATTCTTTCGCAATATGCTGGACGTCTCCATCGCCTGTACGCCTCCAAAAGTGAAGTGTGCATCCACGACTATATCGATCAGGAAAGCCCCGTTCTCACCCGTATGTTCGAGCGCCGAGTGAAGGGCTACGAGGCACTGGGCTATTCGCTTCCCGCAACGGAATCCCGGTTGCTGTAGACCTAATATCTCTAATCCAAATTGACGATCGTCAATCTGGATTAGAGATGGGGTTGCTGAAAGAGAGATATCCTGCTACGAAAGAGGGGCTATGTTTGAACGGGGATTCCAGTTTCTATTGAAGGTCGGGGCGCAAAAGCTGTTTTTCAACAACAGCGGTTTTTTGCCGGTCGAAAAGGTGTTTCTCTATCTGGCCGAAGAGCGGGAGATCGAATCGTTTACCGGACGGTATCCGGGAATCCGGGTGCGGGTGCACCGGTTTTCTGCCGGCGTGCTGGATTGCGAGATTGTCGACTTCAAGCCCTTCCGGAGCGGGTTCCGTGAGCAGGTGCTGGATTTTTCCAAGGTCTGGAAGCTGCGCCTTTCGTCTTCCGACACACTCCGTATCCTGAACCTTGCAACCCTCAAGCCGCTGGAACCGCCCCCTCCAAAACCACAGCCTGTGGCCGAACAAAAACCAACCGCTCCAAGGCCGAGACCTGTGGCCGAGCAAAAACCGCCCGCCCCGAAACCTCCGCCCAAGCCTCCCAAGCCGACGCCGCCAAAGGAGTTTTGCGAGGAGGTCGCCTTCAAGGTTCCGCTCGCCAAGGTTCGTTTTGCGGAGGGGGCCGCCCATGTCCATTGGGGCGGTCGGTTGCCAAAGTCCGGGCGGCAAGTCGGCGTGGAGGTTTCCATGAAGAACAGCTTTCTCGGCAAGCGTCTCAATTGCATCAAGCCCTATTTGGCCAAGTGCCTTGGCGACAAGGTTGCCGTTCGCGCCACGATCCGGGTGCGCGGCGGCAAGGCCGAGGTGCTGAAGGCGGAGTCGGAAGCCATCGCATCGATTTCGTCCAAAATGATTGGCGAGGTGCGCTACCACTATGCCAAAGGCGAGTTGCGGAAGCTGAATCGGCACGCTGGGCGAATTATCACCGCCGAGGATTTTTTTAAAAAGATCAAGGGTGCCGGGTTCGGTGATTCGGATCGGGATTTTATTGCCGACATTCTGCGCGTCAAGGCACCCAAGCACTCGGCGCATATCGAATATCTTGCCGAGCGCCACTGCTCCAACCTCGTGCGGTTACGCATCGTCAAAAGCCCCTTTGCCTTTCTCTGTTTCCTTGAGGGGACAGCGGGTGGATTTTTTGTTTGGGAAACTTTGGATGGCACCGATGCAACCTATCTTTGGAAATATGGCAAGTCCCTCGACTATTTGAAGTCGCACCGGCAGGAGTTTAAGCGTTGGCTTGTCTGGGTTGAAAGGCAGATCGACTATATCCACGCCGCCGGGCGCAGCGAATATTTGAGGTCGGGGCACGAGGGCTTTGCCCGCATTATCCACAACTATCGGGATGAAAATGGTTTTGTAAAATGGAAGGTTGAGCTGGAAAAACTGCTGGATGGAACGGGGAAATAGGATATGTTTCCTCTCTGTTTTAACCAGAGGATCTCTAATCCAGATGGTCGATCGTCAATCTGGATTAGAGATTTTGGCGGGATGGGAAATTGGAGATTTGGATGAAAAAACGCAAAGCAAAGAAAAAACTGAGCCCTGCGGAGGAGCTGCGCAAGAGCCTTCCGCCGGTAACGGATTGGAACACGACGGACGAGCACGAGGTGAACCGCCGCCGTTTGCGGGCGATGGAGGAGCCGCCGGTTTCGATCGAGAATCTCGACCCGGCGCATCCGGTCTTTTCGAACTTCCGGGTGGAGTCGCAGAGCGGGGCGGAATACACCGTTGAAATCCGGGATTTGAGGAACCGCGTTTTTGCGTCGGACACGGTCGATTTCCAGATCAATGGACTGGGGACGGACAAGCATGTCGAGGCGGTGCTGATGCATCTTCAAAAGAGGGAGCGCAAGGCGTTCAACGATGCGCTGGAGAACGGCTCGGATCGGATCGATATTGTTCCCTGCCGGGATGGGTTGCAGGTTGAGCGGAACATGCACCTGCTTCCTGCCGGCTTGAGGGATTTTGTCTCTTCCGATGGGTCGATCCTCGATCCGGATGGATTCATGGAGGCGGCGGCCCGGTCGCGCTCGGCAAGGTTGCGCATTTCGCAGGAGGTGGTGCCGTGGATGGAGTCGCGGCGGCGGGAGGCGGAGCGCACGGCGTTGCGGCGGGAATACGAGGCGAAGGTGGTTTCGGGGGAATATCCGACCCACGAAACAAAGCTCCCGCTCTATCCCTACCAGCGCGAGGGCATGCTGCACCTCGCCTTCACGGAGCGTGCGCTGCTGGCCGACGAAATGGGACTGGGCAAGACAATCCAGGCGGTGGCGGCATGCGCGCTGCTCCATCGGATGGGCAAGGCGAAACGGGTGCTGGTGGTTTCCCCCGCGTCGCTCAAGTCGGAGTGGGAGGAGCAGATCGCCAAGTTTACAGACCTTGGAAGCCTGGTGGTTTTCGGGGTGCCGGAAAAGCGGCACCGGCTCTACCGCGACGGGG
>WFRA01000274.1 GCA_015486775.1 Kiritimatiellales bacterium
GCGTGGTCTCGCAGTATTTCGGGCTCAACGGCTGGTGGGACGATATCCATCTCGGTTTCGCGGAGCTGTGCATGGGGGATTTCGAGGCGCATGCTGTCGGCGGCGGCCACACCGATGTGGTGGAGATTCCCGAAATGGCCGAGATTATCCGCCAAAAATTCCAATCCTTGGACGGGGCGTGACCTGGAAATGCATCCGGTGGGCGTTGTTGCTGGGCTACCTTTCGGCGATGGCCTACTTCGCGTTCCGTCCGTTCCGCCGGGTGCCGGGATGCCGCTATCCGCCAGCCCGGGTGGAGCGCGGGGATGGGGGGCTGCGCTTTTTTGCCGGTGCCGCGCTGGAGGATCGGGAGGGCGGTTCCAACCTCCGGAAGGCGTTCAGGAATGCGGACTGTATTTCCGTGGAGGTACTGCTGAAGGCGGGGTCGCTGGAGCAGGGAGGGCCGGCTAGGATCATCTCCTATTCCCGCGACACGATGTCCCGCAACTTCATGCTGGGGCAGGAGGGGAACGGCCTGGTTTTTCGTTTGCGCACCACCCGGACCGACCATAACGGCATGTGTCCGGAGCTGCTTGTTCCGGGGGTGTTCAGCACAAACCGGTTCCAGCATCTGGTCGTGGTGTACGACGGCGCGAGCGAGCGGCTCTACGTCGATGGCAAGTTGCGCCCCCGGCACATCGCCCTGACCGGCGGATTTGGGGAGTGGGGGCGGAACCACCGGCTGGTGCTTGGCGACGAGGTACCCGGCGGGCGGGTCTGGAACGGGACGATCCGCCGCTTTGCCATCTATGATCGAGCCCTGGGAGCCGACGAAATCGCGGCGCTCCAGGGCGGAACAGCGGTTGGGGGCGCCGTGGTGGAGCGGGATTTCCAAGGGTTGGAATCCGGGGAGCTGGGTGGATTGGAGCCGCTGGAATACCGCAACCTGTTTGTCTCCACCGACCGCGCGGCATATTCCCTGAAAGATTGCCTGCTGAATATCCTGGGGTTCGTTCCCCTGCCGTTTTTTGTTTTTCCGCTCTTTTCCCCGCAGGTGCGACGGATGAGGACGTGGGTGGCGGCGGTCGCGATACCCCTTTTGCTGGGGGGGATGATCAGCGGTTTTATCGAGTGGGTACAGCGCCAATTGGACGGCAGGGTGCCGTGCGCATTGGATTTGGCATACAATCTGTTGGGTACCTTGACGGGCTGCCTGTTGCTTTGGGTGGTGGTTTCGATCCGCCGCCGTGGAACCGAGAGAAGGAGAACGATAGCATGAAGATCATTATTGCAGGAAACCTGGGCTTCATCGGCCCGAGCGTGACGGCGCAGTTCAGATCGACCTTTCCCGACGCGGAACTGGTCGGTTTCGACATCGGATACTTTGCCCACAGCCTCAGCAATGCCGCCCGCCTGCCGGAAGTCCGGCTCGATCGCCAGGTGTTCGGCGATATCCGAAAATTTCCCGAGGCCTTGCTCGAAGGCGCCGATGCCGTGGTCGATCTGGCGGCGATTTCTAACGACCCGATGGGCAAGCAGTTCGAAGAGGTCACGATGGAGGTGAACTATCGGGCCGCGGTCAGGCTGGCCGAAATGTGCAAGCGGAACGGGGTGGGGCATTTTGTCTACGCATCAAGCTGCAGCATGTATGGCGAGGCGAGCGAATATCCCAAGAAAGAGGACGACGGACTCAATCCGCTCACGGCCTACGCCCGCTCGAAGGTGGCGGCGGAAAAGGAGCTCGGGCCGCTGGCCGGCGACGGCTTCACCGTCACCTGCCTGCGCTTTGCCACGGCCTGCGGTTTCACGCCGCGCATCCGGCTCGACCTTGTGCTCAACGATTTCGTGGCCGGGGCGCTCGTCAACAAGGAGATCGGCATCCTGAGCGACGGCACGCCCTGGCGCCCGATGATCAACACCAAGGACATGGCGCGCGCCTTCGAGTGGGGCGTGCTGCGCGATCCATCCAACGGCGGGGACTTTTTGGCCATCAACACCGGATGCAACGAGTGGAACAACCAGATCAAACCGCTGGCCGAGGCGGTGGCATCCCAGATTCCCGGCGCATCCGTCAGCACCAACCCCGATGCCGTGCCGGACAAGCGCTCGTACCGCGTCAACTTCGATCTCTACAAAAAGCTGGCTCCCGACCACCAGCCGCTTTGTGACCTCGAAAGCACGATCGCCGAGATCAAGGCGGGGCTGGAGGCGATGGCGTTCAGCGATCCCGATTTCCGCAACTCCCAGTTCATCCGCCTCAAGGTTCTGGCCCGCCATCTTGAAAACGGATTGCTCAACGATAACCTGGAGTGGATACGATGAAACATGCGGCCTGCCCCAACTGCCGCGGAGCGGATCTGGAGGATTTTTTCACCATCCCCAACGCACCGACGCAAAGCCTCGTCACGATCAAGGACCGCGACGAGGCGCTGGCGATTCCCCGCAAGGATATCGTGCTGACCTTCTGCAACTCGTGCGGCTTTATCTTCAATAGCGAATTCGACACGTCGATCGACTACTACACCCAGGGCTACGAAGACCAGCAGGGCTTCTCGCCCACCTTCGTGAAGTTTCTCTCGGGGGTGTCGGAACGGTTTATCGACAAGTACGGGATGCGGAACAAGAAGGTGGTCGAGATTGGCTGCGGCAAGGGCGACTATCTCCGGCTCTTCTGCGAAATTGGAAACAACCAGGGGGTCGGCATTGATCCCGCGTGGGTGCCGGGTCGCGGCGGGGAGGTGCCGGGCGTCAGCTTCATCGAGGAATTCTATGCAGAAAAACATGGCGAGCTTCGGCCCGACTGCATCACCTGCCGCCACACACTCGAGCACATCCACGACACCGCCGGATTCATGCAGACCATCCGCAACTCGATTTCCGGTTCCGAACCCATCCTGTTTCTTGAAGTGCCGACCGTTGTGCGTATCCTTGATATCCAGGCGTTCTGGGATATCTTCTACGAGCATTGCACCTATGTCAGCCCGGGTTCGTTGGCGCGGCTCTTCCGCGCGACGGGGTTCGAGGTGCTCGACATGTATCTGGAATACGACAACCAATATCTCTTTATCGAGGCCAGGCCCGTCGATGCGCCTTCCCAAAAGATCCACCCCTTGGAAGAATCCATCGAAGAGCTCAAGGAAAAGACCCGGCACTTTGTGGAGCAGATCAATATCCAGCTCGCCGAATGGCGCGGGCGGCTGACCCGCTTCAAGGAGGAAGGGAAAAAGGTTGTGGTCTGGGGCGGCGGTTCCAAGTCCGTCGGCTTCCTGACCCAGTTTGCCGATCTCGATGCGATCGCGCATGTTTGCGACATCAATCCCCACATGCAGGGCAACTATATTCCAGGCATTGGAAAACAGTATGTCGGCCCGGATTTCCTCGAGGAGTTCAAACCCGATGTGGTGATTGTCATGAATTCGGTCTACATGGATGAGATCCGCAACGATCTTGCCGGCCGCGGGCTCCACCCCGAAATGCTGGGGCTGTAGGTTGAAAGGAGAAGGAAAGGAAATGAGCAGAGGAAAATTGGCCATCTTGTTGGCGCTGGCAATCCTGCCCGTCGGGATCCGTGCGGATGTCTTCGGAACGGGAACCAACCAGTTTTCGATCGACTTTGTCGAGATGGGGAATGTCGGGAATCCGGCGGATGGCTCCGGCTACGGCAGTGTGGACCATGCCTACCGCATGGGCAAATTCGAGGTGACGGTCGAGCAGTTTACGAAGGCGCGCGCGGCCGACAGCCGGATCGGCGATGGCGACGAGGACTATTGGAACGATGGAACCCGTACCGTGGGGCCGGGTGCCCCGGCTGCCTCCAACAGCTGGTACGAGGCCGCGATGTTTGCCAACTGGCTGACGACGGGCGATGCCTACGCAGGAGCCTATTCATTCAACTCCAACGGGGTGCTGATCGCGGTGGATCGCGATGCGGCCGTGGCGGCCTATGGAACCGCCTATGTGCTGCCGACCGAGGACGAGTGGTACAAGGCCGCCTACTACAAGCCGGCGGCCGATGGCTCCTATTCGAAATACAGTAACGGCCTTTCTTCCGATCCCATCCGCGGGACAAGCAATGGATGGAACTATAGCGAGTGGGTATGGCCGAATGGATCGCTGGAGACGCATCCCGTGAACGATCCACCGAACTATACATGGGAAACCGGCTTTGGCGGCGAGGAGCAGAACGGTACCTACGACATGGGCGGCAATGTCTGGGAGTGGTGCGAAAGCGCCTACGATGGGGTGCTCGACGACATGCAGGAGGGGCGTGTCATTCGTGGCGGAGGATACGAAATCAGTGCCCACTACATGTCCTCGGGCAACCGCCACCCCGCATTTTCCCCGAGCAATGAACACGAACTGGTCGGCTTCCGCATTGCGGCGATTCCGGCCACCCAGGCCTGGGTGTCGGTTTCCGTTTCGGGGAGCGGCACGATCGGTGTGGCGGAAGGGTGGCAGCCGTTTGGCACAAACCTGGCTCTGGTTGCCGAGCCCGCCACCAACTGGCTGTTCATGGGGTGGAGCGGGGATTTGGTGGCCGACTACACGGTCACCTCCACCAACCTTTACGTGGATGGCGACAAGTCGATCGCCGCCCTCTTTTCCGACGATGCGGACGGCGACGGCCTGACCAATGCGCAGGAGGTGGTTCTGGGAACGCAGCCCCGCAACGCCGACAGCGACGCCGACGGCATGCCGGATGGGTGGGAGGTGGAGTTTGGCCTCGATCCGCTTGCGACCAATGCTCTGGCCGATGCGGACTCCGACGGCCGCAAGGATCTCTACGAATTCGCCATGGGCGGCGATCCCACCAATGGGTTGGATGTCGGGATCGTTCCGTTCTACGTGGTGGCGGTTGAAGGCGGCACCAACCGGCTCGACTACATCCATGCTCGCCGGACCAATGCCGTTTCCCTCGGGCTCTCCTACACGGTGGAGCGGACGGACGATCCAATGGCTGGAACCTGGACGAACGGCGGATACTCGATCTCTGGAACCAACGGGCTCGGCGGCGGCTTCGAGTCGCTGACCAACCGGATGGATGTGTGGACTTCCTCCAACCTCTATCTCCGCGTGGCGGTGTCGACGAGCAGCGGGGTGGTCTATTCCGCCGTCACCGAAGTGACGGAGCTGGATCTCTGGGCGGGGGGCTACGGCCTCTACGGCACCAACGCCGCCGCGTCCGCCGACCCGGATGCGGACGGGCTTTCCAATCTTGGAGAGTATGGAGCGGGAACGGATCCCACCAATCCGGACAGCGACGCGGACGGCTTGGACGATGGCGACGAAGTCAACATCCATGGAACAAACCCGCTCGACGGGGATACCGACGCGGACACCTTCGGCGACGGCCTGGAGGTGGCCAATGGCGGCGATCCGCTGGTGAGCGACCAGTGGCGGGTGGATTATATCCGGAACAACGGCGAGGCCTACGACCTCTTTTCGTCGAATGCCGTCTTGGATATCCAGGTTGGGGAGGCCGGGTTCGGGGTCTCCAATGAAACGGCCTGGATCCGGCTCCGGTTCGAGAAGTCGGAGGACCTGGTCACCTGGACCAATGCCGGCGACGAGGTGTACTGGAGCATTCCGGTCGATCCGAGCAATTCATTCTACCGCGTGCACGCGGGGCATTAGGCGGAAGGGGATTGAAAATGGAGACGGCAGACTATCTTGTAATCGGTGGCGGGATCATCGGGGTGAACATGGCGCGGCATCTCAAGCGCCGCCACCCGGGAGCCTCCGTCCA
>WFRA01000275.1 GCA_015486775.1 Kiritimatiellales bacterium
GAGCAATTCCTTCTACCGGGTTCACGGGAGCCACTGACGCAGGATTGGGAAGGGGAAGTGAATGAGTGCGACAACGGCAGACTATCTTGTAGTTGGCGGCGGGATCATCGGGGTGAACATGGCGCGGCATCTGAAGCGTCGCCACCCGGGAGCCTCCGTCCACGTGGTGGACAAGGAGCCGGAACTGGCACTGCACGGCAGCGGGCGCAACAGCGGGGTGGTGCATTCCGGATTCTACTACACCGCCAATTCCCTCAAGGCACGCTTCACCCGCGATGGCAATATTGCGCTGAAGGATTTTATCCGGGAGCGGAAGATTCCCCTCAACGAGTGCGGCAAACTGGTGGTGGCCAAGGATGAATCGGAGCTTCCCACGCTGGATCTGCTGCTGGAACGCGGAAAGGCGAACGGGGTCGAGCTGCACAAGATCACGGAGGCCGAGGCCAAGGCCATCGAGCCGAGGGTCAAGACCTGCCGGCATGCCCTCTGGAGCCCGAACACGGCAACGGCCGATCCCGTTCCGGTGCTGGAGGCCTTCCGCAAGGAGGCGGCCGACATGGGCATTGAGTTCCACTGTTCGGAACCTTTTGCCAAGTGCGAGGGCAACCGGGTGTGGACGCGTACGCGGGAGTTCGATGCGGGCTATGTGGTCAATGCCGCCGGGCTTCATGCGGACAAGGTGGCGCATCGGTTCGGGTTCGGGAAAAACTATGCCATCCTCCCCTTCAAGGGGCTCTACCTGAAATCCAGCGAACCGGTCGGCAGTTTCAAGACCAACATCTATCCGGTGCCCAACCTGCAAAATCCGTTCCTCGGGGTGCACGTGACGGTGACGGTGGACGGCCACCACAAGATCGGCCCCACGGCGATCCCCGCCTTCTGGCGCGAGCAGTACAAGGGAATGGATAATTTCCGGTTTGGGGAACTGCTCCAGACGATGGGACTCGGTTCCCAATTGATGCTCAAGGCCGACTTCGATTTCCGGCGGCTGGCCTGGGAGGAGCTCAAGAAATACCGCCGCGCCCATCTCGTCGGGCTCTCGCAGTCGCTGGCCACCGGTCTGGATTTGCCGACGCTGAAGCACTGGGGGCCGTCGGGCATCCGCGCTCAGCTGCTCAACCTGGAAAAAAAGAGCCTGGAGATGGATTTTGTGTTCGAGGGCGACGGCAAGTCGTTCCATGTGCTCAACTCGGTTTCGCCGGGGTGGACCTGCTCGATCCCATTTACGGAATATATGGTGGATGAAATGGAGAAGATGCAGTAGCATGCGTCTCTTGTTTAACTGGAGCTGTTGCCATGAAGGTTGTACTTTTCTGCGGAGGTCTTGGAACCCGGCTGAGGGATTATTCCGATCAGATCCCCAAGCCCATGGTGCCGATCGGCTACCGGCCGGTGCTGTGGCACGTCATGAAATACTATGCCGATTTCGGCTACAAGGATTTCATCCTCTGCCTGGGCTACAAGGCCGATGTCATCAAGAACTATTTCCTCGACTACGACGAGAGCCTGACCAACGATTTCGTGCTCCGGAACGGGGGGAAGGATATCGAGCTGCTCCAAAGCGATATCGACGACTGGCGCATCACCTTCGTCGATACCGGGCTTTCCTCGAGCATCGCCGAGCGGCTGGTGGCCGTGAAGGATCATCTCGAGGGGGAGGAGGTTTTTCTGGCCAACTACAGCGATGGCCTGACCGACTTTCCCTTGCCCGGGCTGGTGGAGGAGCATAGGCATTCCGGAGCCGTGGCCAGCTTCCTCTGCATCAAGCCCTACCACAGTTTCCATTGCGTCGATGTCGATCCAAAAAACGGTCTTGTGCGGAAGATCGAGGACACCACCCAGGCCGACTTTTGGGTCAATGGCGGATATTTCGTGTTGAGCCAGGAGATTTTCGACTATATCGACAAAGGGGATGAACTCGTTCACGAACCCTTCCAGAAGCTGATCGCCGAATCCAGGTTGTATGCCCGAAAATACACGGGATTCTGGGGTTGCATGGACACCTTCAAGGAAAAGCAGATGCTCGACGATCTTTTTGATTCCGGCCAGGCTCCATGGGTGCGGAAGAAGGCGGACTGAGCGCACGGGAAGATTCCAATGCTTGGATGGATACCAAAAACCGAACCCGGCCGCCCCCTGAGGGTGCTTTGCCTCGGCGCGCATTCCGACGATATCGAAATCGGCTGCGGCGCCACCCTGATGGCGATGGCCGCGAAGTTCCAATCTCTGGAAGTCCGATGGCTGGTCTTTAGCGGCGACCACGCCCGCAGCGAGGAAGCCCGGGCCAGCGCCGCCCATTGGCTGGAGCCGGTTCCTGCGAAACAGATCGACCTGCATGGTTTTCGGGATGGTTTTTTCCCGGATGAATGGGCGGAAATCAAAACCGTGTTCGAGCGGCTGAAAAACGGGTTCGAGCCGGATCTAATTTTTACCCACGCCCGGACAGACCTCCACCAGGACCACCGGATCGTGAACGAGCTTACGTGGAATACCTTCCGCGACCACGCGGTGCTGGAATACGAGATTCCGAAATACGATGGCGACCTCGCAACCCCCAATTTCTATGTGCCCGTTCCCGAGCAGATCGCCCGGGCCAAGGCTTCGGCATTGAGCCGGTTTTTCGGGAGCCAGCAAAACAAGCATTGGTTTAGTGAGGAGCTATTTCTGGGGCTGATGCGGCTTCGCGGAGTGGAATCGCACGCCCCCTCGGGGTATGCCGAAGGATTCCACATGCGCAAGGTTTGCATGGGGTTCTAAAATGGAAGGCGGAAAGAAGGAAGCGCCTCCTCGTGGCATCGGGTGTCGTGGAGGCCGGCTTCCGGCGGTCGATGGGCAAGCATGTGCCGGAGGGCAGGATTCGGGAAAGGCGCCGTGGAAAGTGTGGAAAAATTAAAAGCGAGGCGATTATGATATTTGAACCAACCCCCCTAGAGGATGCCTGGGTCATCACCCAGAAACCCATCGGCGACGACCGCGGCTATTTCGCGCGCGCCTTTTGCCAAAAGGAGTTCGAGGAGCACGGCATTCTCTCCCGGGTTGCCCAGGCCAACACCTCCTTCAGCAAGGATGCCGGCACGCTGCGCGGCATGCACTACCAGATCGAACCCGCCCTCGAGACCAAGTTCATCCGTTGCGCCCGGGGCACCATCTACGACGTGATCGTGGACATGCGCCCCGGTTCGCCGACCTATCTGCGGCACTTCGGGACCGAGCTGACGCCGGACAACATGAAAATGGTGTTCGTTCCGGGCGGGTTTGCCCATGGTTTCCTGACCTTGGAACCCGATTCGCAGGCCTACTACCTGGTCGGCGAGTTCTATGCCCCGGAGTGCGAGCGCGGCGTGCGCTACAACGACCCCGCCCTGGGGATCGAGTGGCCGATCGAACCTGTGGTGGTGAGCGACAAGGATCGGAGCTGGCCGCTCCTTTCCGTCAGGTAGGATATCCATCTTCGATCAAGGCCATGACCTGCCTCGCGGAGAGGGGAAGCCGCTAGTCCGAAATATACCCGTTTTCTGTTGGGTTGATGCGTTTGCCGTCATGGCACGAGTCTTGCTCTAACCAAATAACAAAAACCATGCCGTCGTGGAATCCCGGTTTGCTCTGAGCGGCAATCGGGATTTTTGCCGTTGGAGATTGGAACATTATGCTGATATTGGAAAAACTACGGCTGATTTTGAGGCTGATGGATGCGAGGGACCGGCGCAAGCTTGCGCTGATCAGCCTGCTGTCGATCATTACCGGCCTGCTCGGCGTGGCGGGGATCGCCTCGGTGCTGCCCTTCATCGGGCTGGTTTCCAATCCGTCGCTGATGGAGACCAACCGGTTTATCCTGGCCTTCAAGGAGGTTACGGGGATCGACTCGCGCGGAGGAATGATTATTGCGTTCGGTGGCATCTCCCTCTTCCTGATCATTTTCGGCAACTTGGTTGCCGCGTTCGAGAGCTGGTACGGCGAACTGTTCGGGGCGCAGAAAAACCGGGAGCTTTCCGTGCGGCTGCTGGAAAACTGGCTGCACACCGATGCGCTGGAGTTCGAGAAGAAAAAGAGCGCCGAACGGGCGAAGGAGATCCTTTCGGATGTCGAGCGCATTCTGGTCGACACCCTTTTTTCCATGCTCGACCTGCTGTCGGAATTCATCGTGACCCTCTTTATCGTGGTGCTGCTGCTCTGGGTGGACTGGGCGGTCACACTGGTTGTTTTCGGCGTGCTGCTGGTCGTCCATCTGGCGATCCATGCCTTTACCTCTTCCTACATGACCCGGACGGGGAAGGAATACACCCGGCTGGAGTCCTCCATTTTCTGCCGCGTGCTGGAGGCGCTCAAGCTGCAAAAGGAGATCAAGCTCAACGGCATATCGCGGTTTTTCGTGGATCGCTTTTCCGAGTCGAGCCGCCGCATGGTGCGCAACCAGATGTGGCGGTCGGTGGTCGGCGAAATGCCCAACCGTATCTTCGAGGTGGTGGCCTTTGGAACGGTGCTCCTGGTGGCCATCTATTTTGCCGTCTTTTCGGACTCCGACACCGAGCCGGTCACGCTGATCGGAATGTATGCCTTTGCCGCCTACCGGCTCATGCCCTCCGTCGCGTCGATTTTTGCCAATCTGGAGAATATCTGGTACGACTCGGCCGATCTGGAGGGGCTTGTCCTTTCCTTGAGGAAACCCGATCCGGACAGCGATCCGCCCGGCGCGTGCACGTTCCGCGAAACCATTGCGCTTTCCGGCATTTCGTTCAGCTTTTCCGAGCACGGCCCCTTCCACCTGGACGGGCTGGATCTGGAGTTCCCGGCCAACCGGATGACCTGCGTCAAGGGGCGGACTGGCTGCGGGAAATCGACCGTGCTCTATCTGGTTGCGGGACTCTACCAACCGGCCGCCGGCTCCATCCTGCTGGACGGGGAGGCGGTCGATGTCTACCGCAGCGATGCGTGGAAAAAGCAGATTGGCTTTGTTCCCGCGCAGGTCAACCTCCTGGATGCGAGCCTCTACGAAAACATTGCGCTGGGGATGGACTATGCGGCGATCGACCAGGAGCGGGTGCGGGAGGTTTGCGCCCTGGTGGAGCTGGATGGACATATCCAGGGACTGGAACGCGGCTACGATTCGGTCTACGGCGAGGGCGGGCTCTCCTTCAGCAGTGGGCAGATCCAGAAGGTCGGGATTGCACGGGCGCTCTACCGCAGGCCCAGGCTGCTGCTTCTGGACGAAAGCACCGATGCCTTCGATCTCGAAACGGAAAACACGGTGCTCTCGCGGCTGACCGCGATCAAAGGCATGACGATCATCTTCGTCTCCCACCGGCCTTCGGTGATGGAGCATGCGGACTGTATAATCGACTTGGAAAAACGGCTGGACTAGATGGCGGGACTGAAGCAAGGAATACGGGTGGAGCGGCTGGAACTGGATCCGGGCCTGTGCGGGCTTGCATCCGAATGGGACGGCTTGCTGGAGCAAAGCTCGCGCCCCACCGTTTTTTCCTCGTTCGATTTTGTCTACACCTCATGCCTCCATTTCAAGGAGGACGAGGAGATCTTCTTCCTCTTTTTCCGGGAGGCCGCCAGCAACGACCTGCTTGCCATTTTCCCCATGAGCCTCTGCCGGGAAAAGATCCATGGATTGGAAGTCCGGGTGCTGGCCCACGGCATCACCACCATGGGCACGGACGTCGACAAGCCCTATCCCATCATCCGCCACGATGCCGAAGAAGTCTGCTGGAAACGCTTCCGCGACTATTTCCGCAGGGAGTTCCGGAAGTGGGACGTGATCGACTACGACGAGCTCTGGCCGGAGTCCTTCCTGCACACGCACCTAAAACCCCTCTTCCCGTTTCCTCGCTACTGGACCAAGACCTCCCCCGGCCCCGATTCCCCCATCGTGAAGCTCGACGGCGACTGGGACGATTTCTGGATGGGGCACCGCAAGCTGCGCAAAAAATCCCGCAAGCTCGAAAAAAAGCTGGGCGAAAACCTCTCGTATGCCGTGACCGGCGACCCCGCCGAGGTTGAACCATGCCTGGACGACTACATCGCCACCGAACTGGTGAGCTGGAAGGCGGGGCAGCTCGTCTCCGCGCCGGATCGCCAAAAATTCTACCACGACCTTTTCCCGAAGATGGCCGCCAAGAACCGCCTCTTCTTCGGCGTGCTGCGCGACCGGGAAAAAGTGGTGTCGGTCGAAATCGCCTACACCTTCGGGGATCGCGTCTTCTTTGCCCACGGCACCTACGACCCCGCCTATGCCGACCTTTCGCCCGGTACCGTCAATTCGTCGCGCCTGATTCGCTTCTTCCACGGAAAGGGCTTTGCGGAGGGGGACTTCCTGGCGGGATTTTCGGGCTACAACAACCCCTGGGCCTACCGGATCGAAAAGAGCGTCGATATCGTGATCCGCAGGATGGGCTGGCGCAACTGGTTGCTGGCCGCAATCCACCTCTGGAAAAAGAAACCCTGGAGGAAGTCGCCATGACGGGCTATGCCAGCCGCGCCTATGCCGAATCCCTCGCGGAGTTTGGCAAGTTGATCCACCTGCCGCGCTGCGGCGGGCACCTGCTCAGGCGTCCGGTTCCCGGAACATCCGAACACGATGCCATGGGCTGCTACCCGCTCTTTTTCTGCGCCGACTGGAACGCGCTCGAAGCCGATCTGGCGGAATTGCCCAGGCAGCTCGCGAGCGTATCGCTCGTGGCCGACCCCTTCGGGGATCATTCGCGGGAATTGCTCGAAAGCGCCTTCGACGTGGTCAATCCCTTCCGCGTCCACTACGTCGTGGATCTCGAACAGCCCACCGAAAAGATTGGCTCGAAACACCACCGCCGCGAAGCCCGCAAGGCGCTGGAAAAAATCCAGGTCGAGGTTTGCCAGGATCCTCCGGGCTTTTCCAGCGATTGGAACAACCTCTACCAAGCCCTTGCGCAGCGCCACGATATTCGCGGCATCCGGGCGTTCTCCCGCCGCGCCTTCGAACGCCAGCTGGCCATCCCGGGCATCGTGGTCCACCAGGCCTGGCTCGGGGGGCAGCTGGTTGGCGCCCAGCTTTTCTTCCAGCAGGGGGACGTGGTCCACTGCCATCTGGGGGCGGTCACCGAGGAGGGATACGAAACCGGCGCGTTCTATGCGCTGGACTGCTTTTCCTTCGAATATTTCGCCGGCCGCGCCCGCAAGCTCGACCTCGGCGGAGGCACCGGGTTGGACTCCGACGGCGACGATGGCCTGAGCCGCTACAAGAAAGGGTGGGGCTCCGAAACCCGTCCCGTCTATTTTTGCGGGCGGATCGCCAACCGCGCCCGCTACGATGCCCTCGCGCCGCCACCCGTCGCAACCAGCTATTTCCCGGCCTACCGGGAAGGGGAGTTTTCCTAGCCATGGAATTCAACCGGCCATTGCATGTGGGTGCTCCGAACATCGGAGACCGAGAGCTGTTCCAGGCGCACGTCGATGCCATGTTCGACCGCCGCTGGCTCGCCAACCATGGCGAGCTGGTGCTCCGGTTCGAGGAGAAGCTCAAGGCCTATCTCGGAGTCCGGCACTGCATCGCCATGTGTAACGGAACCACCGCGCTCGAAATCGCCATCCGCGTGCTGGAGTTGGCCGGCGAAGTGATTGTTCCCTCTTTCACGTTCGTGGCCACCGCCCACGCGCTCCGGTGGCAGGGCATCGTCCCCGTTTTTTGCGATGTCGATCCCGACACCCTCTGCCTCGACCCAAAAGAGGTGGAAAAGCTCATCACCCCCCGCACCACCGGAATTGTCGGGGTTCATCTTTTTGGCCAGGGCTGCGATGTGGAGGCATTGCGGTCGATTGCCGACGCCCGCGGCCTCAAGCTGATGTTCGACGCCGCCCACGCCTTCGGCAATACCATCGGCGGAAGGCGCATCGGCGGCTTTGGCGAGTGCGAGGTGTTCAGCTTCCACGCCACCAAATTCTTCAACGCCTTCGAGGGCGGAGCCGTCGCCACGGACAACGATGCGCTGGCCGAAAAGATCCGGCTCATGCAAAACTTCGGCTTCTCCGACTGGGACACCGTCGACCATCTCGGGATCAACGGCAAGATGACCGAGGTCTGCGCGGCGATGGGGCTGGCCAACCTCGAGGGCATCGATGGATTCCGCGAAACCAACCGGCGCAACCGCGCGGCCTACGCGGACGGGCTCAAAGACATCCCCGGCCTGCGGCTGGTCGGCGAACCCGCCGCCCCGGACCGGGCGGCGGCCAACAACCAGTATGTCGTGGTGGAGGTCGGTGCGCAATATCCCCTTTCGCGCGACGAGCTCATGCGGCGCCTGCACGCCGAAAACGTCCTGGTTCGCCGCTACTTCTGGCCGGGGTGCCACCGCATGGAACCGTATAGAACGGACGATCCAGAGGCTGGGAAAAGACTGCCTATGACGGAAGCGTTTCTGGAAAGGGTTCTGCTCTTCCCGACCGGCACCGCGGTTTCCGTTCCAGCGATTGGAAAAATAGTGGCGCTTGTGGCGGGGTGGGGTGCCGGGAGGGGGGCGAATGGACTTTGACATCCGCACAGAGGAGCCGGCGGTCAGCGTTTGCCTGATCACCTACAACCACGCCCCCTACATCCGCGAGTGCCTCGACTCCATCCTCGCGCAGCGGACGGATTTCCCTTTCGAAATCTGCCTCGGGGAGGACGAATCGACCGACGGCACCCGCGAAATCTGCGTGGAGTATGCCGAAAAGCATCCCGACCGTATCCGGCTTTTTCTGCGTTCGCAATCGGAGCCGGGGCGTGGGGCCTACATGTCGCAGGGGGTCTACAACCACATCCGGACCATGGAAGCCTGCCGTGGGAAATATATGGCGTGGTGCGACGGCGACGACGCGTGGATCGATCCGCAGAAACTCCAGAAGCAGTTCGATGCCATGGAGTCCGACCCCGGCCTGTCGCTGGTCCATTCGGATTTCGATAAGCTGGACGAAATTTCGGGGTGCAGGATCGACCACGTTTGCCGACGGCGCCCCGGCGACTACCGGCAGAACCCCGATCCGGACCTGCTCAGATACGACATTATCCAGCAGCGGTATCTGATTGCGGCAAGCACCGCCTTCATGCGCACCCGTGATGCCCTGGAGATTTCCCGGGAAAACGGAGCAGTCTTCCAGTCCTGCCCGATGGGGGATGTCATCACCTGGTGCGAGCTACTCGACCATGGCTCCTTCCTCCGTCTGGAGGAGTCGACGAGCATCTACCGCATCCTCCCCGAATCCGATTCGAATTCCGTCTCCGCCAAACACAAGCTCCGGTTCACCAACGGCGCCGCAAACCTCGGGATTATGCTTGGCGAACGCTACGGCCTCCCCATGGACCGGGTGCGGGAAAACAAAATCAAGCACTGCAACCGCTACGCGCTGCTAAGTGGTGATTTTTCGGAGATCAGGGCTTTGCGTGCCGATGCAGACTATCGCTTTTCGTTGGTGGAATCCTGCATCTACCATGCGGGGCGCTGGAGCTTCCCGCGCGCCGCGGCCCGGAAAATCTTCGAATGGCGGTACCGGAGCAACAACCGGCAGTTCAACCGGAAAAAGGTTCGGCCGATCCCCGGTTCCCGTTCCTGAGCCCCCGGTAGAGCCCGGCGTGGATCGCGATGCGGTAGGCGATGTTGTAGGGGATGGTGTGGAATTTTAGCTTGCGGCAGGCGTGCAGGAAGTCGCGGAAAATCTCCCGGACGCAGCGCGCGGCCTGCCTTCCAAGGTTTGGAACCTTTCCGAACGTGATGGCTTGCCGGTAGTGTTTCCGGAAGAGCCCCTTGAGGGAATAGTTGTGGGAATGCTCGACCACGGAGTCCGCCGCGAGCCGGAAGCGCGCGCCGTTTTCGATGCACGTCCTCGCCCAGGCGGCGTCCTCGGCATAGCCGTGCTCGCGGAACGGGTGGCTTTCCCAAAGCTCCCGCCGGAAGGCGCAGGCGGCGGCGGAAAAGAAAAGGGGATCGGCGTTGCCGGGGGCATAGGCGCGCTCGTAGTCGTAGGCCACGACAAACCGGGCATCGGGTCGGGCGATCTGGCGGCTGAAGGCCGCGTCGGCCTGCTTTCCAAGGATTGGAAGAAGAAGCTTTTCGAGCCAATCCTCCGACTGCGGAACGGCATCGGCGTTGAGCAGTACGACAATCGGATGGCCGGTCTGCGCAATGGCTTGGTTGAGCACCCGGCCGGGTTCGTATTCCTCCGGCGAGATTCGGCGCAGGGAGGCAGCGTGCGCAAGGAGCTCCTCCACCGAGCCGTCGGTGGAGCCTGAGTCCACCGCA
>WFRA01000276.1 GCA_015486775.1 Kiritimatiellales bacterium
CAGCGCGCGACGTCCATGCAGCACGGCATGCTCGCCGAGCAGCATCAGGCTGCCGGGGGCGGAAGCGGCAACGGCTACAGGGATGGATGGTTCTCTGTTCATTTCCATATTCCGGATCAAAAACAAAACAGCGGGGAGATGAACCTCCGGCACCGGAAAAGTAAAGTATTATCCTTCTCTGAACGTATCCCGGCAGATATAAAAGAGCGCATGTCACGGATCTCCATCATGGAACGAATTCCCTTTCCAAAGGCGGGTCTGCCCTTCCTGCTGCTCCTGTTTTCGGCTTTTTTCCGGCCTGTTCCAGCATCCGGTTCCGTCCCGGGATCGACGGGGGCAAGCGGATTCAAAACCGAAAACCTTTCCGGCCAGCTGGTCTGCGTTTCCGGAAGGGAGAACCACACGGGTATCAATGGCTTTATCGCCAAGATGGACGGGAAAACCTATCTCGTTACAAGCCAAAGCGTGCTTTTTGGAACAAAAAAGCTCTCCTTCGAGACGCTTGGCGGAAAACCCCTGCGCCCAATGAAGGTCGAGCTTTCCGCTTCGCGCGATATCGCCCGGCTCACCCTTTCCGAGGAATGCGGCGGCTTGGAAATTTCGGATCGAACGTCCATGGGGACCGCGGTATTCCTTCCGGTAGCCAACACGCCCGGACCCCCTCCGAAAAAAGAAGGGAAAATTGTTGGCGTGGGTGCGGACCGGGTGGAGGTTTCGATCCCTTTCACCCCAGAGGAGAGCGGAATCCCCCTGTTCAATGCGAGCGGCCAGGTGATTGCCCTAGTTGGTTATATCCAAGCTCCCTATCTGGAGCAAATGAAAAAGGGAACCCGCTTTGGATATGCCCCTCGCTACTTCTGCCACCGCATGGCCGATTGCCGATGGTTTCCCGTGGCATGGCGGCAATACAACAACCGCTACGGCGCCTTCTACCGCAAGAGCAAGGGCTTTGCCGACGGGGTGGAAAGCGTCATTTCCGCATTGGAGGAGAGCCCGTTCAAAATCATCTACCACACGGAAAATCCCGAGCCGCTCTTGGCCTCGTGGATCCGATCCCACAACCAAATCGCAGAAAAACACCACGCAACAAACAAAAAGAAAATTTTGGCATTCGAGTTGGCCAAAAACATCGAACGGCTCGCGGGGATCTGTTGCGAGCGGCATCGGGAAATCCAGACCTTCCTGAAAAAAAACAGGCCATCCGGGTTTCTGGAGGAAGATCTCGAGACCCTTGCATATCGATTGAACGATATGGCCCAGGCTTTGAACACGATAGGAAACTGCGCTCAGGACCATCGTTGATTCCCTATTGTTCCGACCATTCGACATGAAGCAAAACCGATCAATTTTCATGGGTTGCCTGCTCGCCGCAGGCGCGGCACTGGCGGCACCTCCGCCGTCCGAAAAAGCCATAAGGACGGAATTCGGCTATGGCTTCAACGATGTCATGGATAAAATCGCAACACTTTCCTGCACGAGCGGCCATGAACGAAGCTCAGGTAGCGGGTTTGTGGCCCGGCAGGACGGGAAAACCTACCTCTTCACCAACCAGCATGTCATCCTGGGCGCAGACAAAATCGTATTCAAAACAGCAGACGGCAGAAAACTCCATCCTTCCAGCGTTGAACTTTCCACCACGCGCGACATTGCCCGGTTGCTCCTTAACGACGAGTCTGGAGGGCTTGGGATCGCCGACACGCTGGTTATCGGCGCATCGGTTGCCGTTTTTGGCAACAGCGAAGGCGAGGGGGTGGCCACGGAACTCTACGGGAAGGTGCTCAACGTAGGTGCCGATCTCATAGAGGTCTCCGCCACGGTCGTTCCCGGAAACAGCGGCAGCCCGGTCTTGGATCTCGACCAGCACGTTATCGGAATCATCAGCTTTGTTCGATGCTTTGATGACGACAAGACCGGAATCAAAACACAGCGTTTTTGCTATCGGCTTGCAGGAAGCCGCTGGAGTCCCGTCAACTGGAAAAAATACAACTCAACGTTTGGAAAACAGCTCCTCGAAAGCAAGCGGCTTCTCAACTCCACGGCCACCCTTTTTGAAGAGTGGAAGGAAGCCCCCTACGACCGGATTTCGCCCAGCAACTATTCCGGTGACCCGGGACTGCGGGGCTGGGCCACCCAGCACAACCACATGATCGACACCATGGTGAAGCTGATCGACAAGGGAGAGGCCACTCCCCGCAAGCTCAACCTTGTCAACGATCAAATCAAGGGTGCCATATACCGAAGCACCCGCATTCTGGCTCTCCTCTGCCGGAACCGGGCCGCGCAAATGCGCGTGCAAGCCAAGCAGCCCGGCCTTACCGGATTTCTGCGCAAGGAGTTCACCCAGAATGCCCGCCAGTTCGAGTATATGGCGCAGGAGGTTGAAAGCTTTGGTGGAAAACTCTCAGAGCACGACTACTTCCATTTCCGCTAGCCCCCGCGCGTTATCTGGAACATGCAGATGCTTCCGGCGATGGCGGCGTTGAGCGACTCGCATTCGGGTTGCAGGGGAATGGTGATTTTTTTTGCGGCGCGCCGCATGAGCGCATCGGAGACCCCGTGCGCCTCGGAACCCACCACGAGAATGTTTCTCTTTC
>WFRA01000277.1 GCA_015486775.1 Kiritimatiellales bacterium
CCCCGACGGCGCGTCTTCCGTGCTGAACATCTCGGGCAACCTGCATGTCCGGGATCTCGCCTTCTCGGGACAGGCCGGATCCGCAACCGTCAACCAGACCGCCGGAACGCTCGATACGGACGGGGAAACGCTACTGGGCCGCAACGGCGGCAGCGACAACACCTTCAATCTCGAAGACGGAAGCTGGAACATAAACGGGAAGGAGTTTTTCCTCGGGAACGACCACTCTTCTATGACCGTGAATGTGAACGGGGGAACCTTGAACCATTTGGCCAAAAAATCGGGTTCCATCTTCTTTCTCGGCACTTCGGGCAACGCGAAGGGAACGATTAACCTGAAGAGCGGGTCTGTAGATGTTTTCTCCTCGGAAATGGCTCTGGGGCAGAACGGTTCCGCCACGGGCGTGCTCAACCAGACGGGCGGGGAGTTCGCGTTCACGGGCTACCATGCCCTGTTCTTGGGGCACTGGCACAACAGCACCGGGATCCTGAACCTTTCGGGCGGCACCTGCACGGTTTCCCCCGGCTGGAGCTGCGGGATGGTGTTGGGAGCCGACAAGACGGCCAAGGGGTTCCTGAACCTGGGCGGCGGCCTGCTCGACTACAAGGGGAAATATCTCCTTGTGGGCAACCGGGGGACGGGAGCCATCAAGCAGACGGGCGGCACCCTCCGGCTAGAGACGCTGGTGCTGGCAAACCGCCCGTGCGCGACGGGTTCCTGCACCATCTCCGGCGGCTCGCTCCAGGCCACGGGCTACATCCAAATCAAAAACACCAACAGCACCTTCGAGGTCGTGGGCTCGGGCGCCGATTCCATCCGGGCGAACTGGCTGCTGGGTCAGCACGGGGTTTTGCGCATCAAGCTGGATGAAAACGGTTCCACGCCGCTGGAGATAGGGAAGGAGGGAATCATCCTGACCAATATGTTGCTGGAGGTGGACACGCTGCCCGGCTTTAAGGGAAAGGTGGGCGATACCTACGACCTGATGCAGACCTCCGGCGACATCCTGACCACGGGCCTGAGTTTCAGCAATGCGAGCAAGAGCGCGACGCTCGACTGGGATGTGGTTGAAAAGGATGGCGGCAAGGCGCTGCGCCTGGTCGTGCTGCCCGAATCCTACCGTTCCGCCCCGTCCATGCAGGTGCTTTCGTACAATATCCGCAGGGGTCTGGGTACCGACAGCGAAACCGATCTTGACCGCACCGTGGATCTAATCGCCTCGCTTCATCCGGATCTGGTCGCGCTTTCCGAGGTGGATTGCAACGCGCGGCGCAGCGCAACCGTGGATCAGGCGAAGGAACTTGGCGAAAGGCTCGGCATGGAACACCGCTTCTTCAAGACGCTCGAAAAAAGCTCGGGAATGCCGGGGGTGGATGGTGCCTACGGCGAAGCACTTCTCTGCCGCTATCCGGTCAAAAAAACGATCTACCATGAACTGCCCCATACCCCCGACACGGAACCGCGCATCGCCATCGAGGTGCAGTTCGATGTGCCGGATGTCCGGGGGAACATGCAGACCGTTTCGTTCATCTCCACCCACCTTTCCCACGAAAGCGACAAGGTGCGGACCGTCCAGGCGCGGGCACTGGTGAAAGATTTGGAAAAAACCGACCACCCGGTGATCATCTCGGGCGATCTGAATTCGACGCCGGAAAGCAATCCGATAAAAACGTTTCTGGATGCCGGATTCATCATTTCGGACAAGCGGCTAACCCGTACCTTCAATGCACTAAAGCCCTCCGAAAAAATCGATTATGTACTGACGCGTAGCTTGCCCAGCTGGGGGTCGTACCGGGCGCAGGTGATCGACGAACGGCTGGTGTCCGACCACCGTCCGCTGCTGGTTCCGGTTGCTGTAGGAAATCCTCCCGTCCAATGGTTGGAAAAGTATGGTCTTCCCACCAGCGTGCTTGAAGGCTTTGTAGATGAAGACGGCGACGACGCCGACAACTATGCCGAGTGGAAAGCGGGAACCGACCCGATGCGTGTACAATCCTTCCCGAACAACTAAATTTTCTAAAAAATGGAGAAAAAATGAAAAAATCAACAATATCGTTGTTTGTGGGCGTTATCGGCTTTGTGGCAGGGGGCGCCCTGGGTGCGGACTATACCTGGAGCAGCGGAACCGGCGACTGGCTGGATTCGGGGTGGAGCCCCTCGAACCCGGTCTGGGACAGCTCCGCCAACGCGCACATTACGGGGGGAACCATGAACCTTACCCCCTCGTCGCGCCCAACCAGTAAAATCCATAATG
>WFRA01000278.1 GCA_015486775.1 Kiritimatiellales bacterium
AGAGGCACCGATGCGGGTGAGCAGATGGCCGGTCGGCACAACGTCCGCCCCCTTGGCGGTTCCGCCGGAATAGACCCCGTCGACCCACTGGCGCAGGAGGCCGCTACCCCAGCAGCCAACCACCAGGTGCCACTGCCCGGGCGCAATCCGGGAGGTGCGGGCAATAAAGCCACCATCCGGTTTCCGGGCATGGGAAAAAAGCAGGCCACCCTTGATAAAATCGCCCCACATCAGATCGGCATTGGGCACGGCATTCGTGTAGGCGCTGCGCAGAACGCTTTGTACGAGATCAACCGTGTCCGGTTTCAGGACGATAAACCAGGTAAAGGCGTTCCCGTCGTAGTGCGCGGGATCGGAAGCGATTTCCAGGGAATCATTCACTCCATCAAAATCCAGCACCCGATGCGTTGTTCCATTGGGCAACGTTGCCAAAACGACCGAGGGTTTCCTGCCGGGCTCCGCCGGTGACGCCGCATCGCCGCCCTCGCCCCGGTTGATCCAGAAATCCACCAGCCCGTCGCTCTCCTTGACCTGCGTCCCGTCAAACCGCGCCACCAGCGCGGCAGGTGCCCTACCCGAAAACGACAGGCACAAAGCCATTACCGCAAAAAATCCACCTTTCCCCATTTTCCTATTCCTCCCAACCACCTAAATATTCGCTACGAAAAACCTGACACAACCAAACCTAGAACAAATTGGATCGCCAATCACGCGAATCACGCGAATCTAAAGTTTTACAATTCGTGCGATTAGCGTGATTCGCGATCCCATCTCAAAATAAAACCGCACCACCAAGGCGATGCGGTCTTTTTCGATGAAGTCCAAACCCTGGAACCTAGATCATAAGGCGTTTGCGAACCCAAAGAATGGCACCACCGAGCAGGGTGATCATACCCAGCGTGGCCGGCTCGGGAATGATGTAGGTATCCGCCAATTCATCCTCCATCGCCTTCCTATCCGTATCGTTCAGAGCTTCGTCGAAGATGCGGATCTCGGCAATCTGGCCATTAAAGAAAGCACCGGCCGATCCATTGGAGTTGGAGCCAATCCGGGTGCGGACATGGCCGGTCGGATTTGCATTCGCTCCGGAAGCATAACCCAGATAGCTACCGTCGAGATAGGCATACAGACGGCTACCATTCCACTTTCCGGTCAGGATGTGCCACTCGTCGGAAGTTCCGCTACCCGTGCTCTTTCCCTTGAATCCACCGGAAGAGCTACGAGTTGCAACATAGACATTGTTGCCGCTGTTTGCAAAGGTCTGCCACACTGGATTGTTGCCGGACGTTGTAGTGCCATAGGTGTATTGGTAGGTACTTGCCAATAGCGCCTTACCGTTCTGGTTCGTGTTCCCGTTCTTGTATACAATTGTCCAAGTAAACACGTTGCCATCGTAATTGGCGGCATCCGACCCCATGGTCAGGTGGTCGTTTGCCCCGTCAAAATCAACGACCGTGTGGGTGGTTCCATTGGGCATGACCGTGGAATTAGCCGCCGGATAGGTGGAGATGTCCCCCAGCCCCTTCGCGTTTTCGTATCCAGCCTGATTGGACCATGTAAGCACCTGGTTGCCATTGGTGGTCGTCACCTGCGTTCCATTGAATTTTGCGATCAGTGCCGCCGATGCGAGGTTTGCCGTCAACAGGCAAAAGCCCAAGCATGTTGTTATTTGTACCCTTTTCATTGTATTTCTCCTTATGTTTATTCTGTTTACCTCAGTTACCTGTTCCTAATTCTGGAACTCCATCAATAGATTCATGAACTGCGCTTCCTCCGATGCGGTCGAGACGCGACTGGTCACCGAATCAAATTCAGAATCGAAGGTGCCGACCCCGACCGTCGAAATGCCGTTTGTCGCCCAGCCTCCGGCAACGAGATCCGAGGAAACCTGAGGAAGGTAGCTCAATCCGCGCGTGACGGCATCGTTGCGCATATAGTAGACAAACTGGAACCAGTTGCTGCCGCCATCCTCCACCGTCTCGCTGTACGGGAGATGCCCCATGTCGGCGCTGTTGGTCGGGTCGCCGCCCAGGGCATACTCGGCCAGATTGTTGGCCAGGTCCCCGTCCGGGTTGTTGGTCATGGCGCTGTCGGCACCGGACAGGTCGTAGGCCTGTGTCCAACGATCATAAGGAGTAAGATCGGAAAGCGTACTGTACTTGGCCAGCAATTCGTCCTCGATGGCCAGCCGGTCGGCATCGGCCACGCTTTCCTTAAAAATAATTACCTCCGCAATCATTCCCTTGAAGAAACCGCTCGCCGTTGCTCCGGCGCCAGAACCAATGCGCGACCGGTGGTGGCCGGTGGGATGTGCATCCACGCCGCTGGTTTTGCCCAGATAGTTTTCGTCCAGCCAGGCGTAGAGGCGGTTGCTGCCATCCCACTTTCCGCTTATGACATGCCAGCCATTGTCGGGGGGATAGGTGGAAACGCTCTTGAATCCGCCGCTTGCGCTTCGACCCGCCACATAGAGGTGGTTGCCGCTATTGGCAAAGGTCTGCCAAGTGCCGGTGTTCGCGGCCGTGGTGCCGCCATTGATATGGTCGTAGGCGGTGCCGAACAGCGCCTTTCCGTCTTGGTTGGTATCGCCGTTCTTATAGGCGATAATCCAGGTGAAGGTATTGCCGTCATAGTTGTTGGTGTCCCCGCTCATGGTCAAGTGATTCCCCACGCCGTCGAAATCGAGGACCGTGTAGGTGTCGCCCGCGTCATTCTGGAGTTGAACTGCCAGGGGCTGGGCATCGCTGGTTACCGTCCAGGCATCGCCGTTTCCGGTCTGATTGAGCCACCGGGCCACTTTGTTTCCGTTTGTCAGGGTCATGCTCGTCCCATCGAAATGGGCGATCATATTGTTAGTGTAGGGCAATGCAAACGACCCACTCGCTATCAGCAGGCTAGAAACCAGCCCCGTTGCCATCCGCTTTCCATTCATTGTATTCCTCCCGTTTTTGTTTGGCCGCAAGGCCTCTTTTCCAAGTTAACTTTCTCCGTTCTATCGCATATTTATTGGG
>WFRA01000279.1 GCA_015486775.1 Kiritimatiellales bacterium
CCTTTGGCAGAGCGCGCGGGTCTCCGGGTCTTCCAGCAGTTCGCTGGTCAGCGCGTCGCGGACGACGGTCAGGCCGTTGAAGGGAATGTTCCAGACCAGTTTTTTCCAGCGAGCCAGCGGAAGGTCGTCGATCAGCTTGACGGGGATTCCCGCGCTCACCAGATCCGCTCCCAGCTGTTCGAGCCGGGGCGTGGTTCCCGCAGGTTGCCCGTCCTTGCGGTACTCGCCGAGCGTGACGAGGCCATAGTCGAGGTGCCGGATCCGCCCAGGGCCGATCTTGTTGGAGCAGAGGAAGCATAGGCCGCCAACCACTCGGCCGGAGCCGACGGTTCTTGCGGCCTCTGCGTCGCTGCCCAATCCGTTCTGGAGGGTCAGCACAAAGCCATCATCCTTGAGAACATGCGGCAGGATGCCGGGAAGCAGGTGGTTTTCCGTGGTCTTGAGTGCAACGATGGCCAGGTCGCAGCGCGGCATTTTTCCGGGATCGTCGTAGGCGGAAACTTCCGGAAGCTGGAAGTTCCCGTTCGGCGATTCGATCGCCAGGCCGTTGCGCCGGACATGGGCGTAGTCGCTGTGCAGTAGGAAATGGACTCCAAAGCCCGCCTTTTGTAGCAGGCCACCATAGTAGCCGCCGACGGCACCTGTGCCAATGATGGCAATTTTTCGGTTGGGTTGCATGGGGAGGAAAAAGAAAACCGACCTCCTGCACGATGCGAGGAAGCCGGTTTTTTTTGTCAGGAACCGACAGCTAGGATTCTTTCAACTGCAACTTCTTGCCGGACTTGATCCATTCGCCAAGAATAATCTTGCAGTATGCGCCGGTCGAGAGCTGCATGGACGATGCCCGCCGCTCCAGCTCTTTGGCCATCGACATTTTCATGTTGATGCCAATGGTCTTTGTTCCTTTTCCTGCTGGGTTTGTAGCCATGATGCCACCTCCTTTGTTATTTATATGAACTCTATGCCTGTGTTCTTGTTTTGCAAACATTAAATTGCGAAATAAACTCTTGGATGGGGAGGCATGGCGGCAACAGAAAGCAACCGCGATGGCTTGGAAATCGGGCGGGCTCGTGTATACTTCGGCGCGTATTTGAGTGCGAAACGGTTTTAAAAAGGGAGCCAGCCGATGAATGATGGAAGCAAGACGCAGATCATGGCGGTCTACTGCGATTTCGAGAATGTTGCGCTGGGGGTCAAGGACACCGACTTTCCCCGCTTCAACATGGGCAAGGTGCTCGAGCGCTTGCTGCTGAAAGGGAATATCGTGGTGAAGAAAGCCTACTGCGACTGGGCGCGCTACAAGGAGTTTAAGGGCTCGATGCACGAGGCCTCTTTCGAGTTGATCGAGATTCCCCATGTGCGCATGTCGGGAAAGAACTCGGCCGACATCCGCATGGTGGTCGATGCGCTCGACCTCTGCTACACCAAAGAGCATGTTGACACCTTCGTGCTCGTTACCGGTGATTCCGACTTTTCCCCGCTGGTGAGCAAGCTGCGCGAAAACAACAAGACAGTGATCGGGGTGGGGGTGAAAAATTCCACCTCCGACCTGCTGATCGCCAACTGCGACGAATTTATCTACTACGACGACCTCGCTCAGCCCATCCAGCCGCGCAAGAAGGCCGCCGCCAAGAAAACGGCCAAGAAGACCGCCAAGAAAACCGCAGCCAAAAAGCAGCTCCCGGCGGACGACAAGAAGCAGGAGGCCTGCGAACTGGTGGCGGAAACCTACGAGGCGCTGCTCCAGGAGCGCGGCGAGGAAGATCGCATCTGGGGGTCGATGATCAAGCAGGCGCTCAAGCGCCGCAAGCCCGGTTTCTCGGAATCCTACTATGGTTTCCGCTCCTTCGGGGAGCTGATCGAGGAGGCCAAAGCACGCGGGCTGGTCGGATTCCTTCGCGACGAGAAGTCGGGCGGGTTTATCGTGACGGCTGGCAATTCCTAGTCGGGGTTTGTGGCAATCCTGTTCCGAAAATAAAAGCCCCCATCCATTCCGGAAGGGGGTTTGAAGTGGTGGCTGTGAGTGGACTTGAACCACCGACAAGCGGATTATGATTCCGCTGCTCTGCCAACTGAGCTACACAGCCGTTGAAAAGAAGTGCAGAAGGTAGTTAAACCGCCCCGTGCTTGGCAAGGCCAATATCAGGATTTTTTCGGGCAATGCCTTCGAGGGGGCAGCCGGTGCATTCCGGCTTGGTTTTGCAGTGCTCTTTCCCAAGCCGGACGATGAGCGCATGGTATTCGTTGAAGAGCCGGGGATCGGCGGGGAGGTTGTCGGCGAAGAGCCTTGCGAGGTCGTCGTAGCGGGTTTTTTCGCCGCACAATCCATGGCGGGAAAGGAAGCGCCGGGTGTAGGCGTCGATCACGAAGACGGGGCGCTTCCCGGCATAGAGCAGGATGCTGTCGGCGGTTTCGGGGCCGATGCCTTTCCAGGAGAGCAGTTCGTGGCGCAGGGTGGGGGTGTCGAGCGCAAAGAGCCGGTCCAGCGATCCATCGAACCGGTTTCGGAGTGTTGCGGCCATTGCTTTGATGTAGTCGGCTTTCTGGTTGAAGTAGCCTGCCGGGCGGATCCATCCGGTAAGCTTTTCCTGCGGGCAATTTTCCAAGGTCCGGAGGTTTAGCGCACCGTTTTTCCGAAGGTTGGAAAGAGCCTTTTCCACGTTGGTCCACGCCGTGTTTTGGGTGAGGATGGCACCGAGCATCATTTCTGCCCGCGTCCGAGCCGGCCACCAGTGTTGCTCTCCCCAGTGGGCGAAGAGGGCGTCGTGGAACCGCTGGATGGCGGGGGTTTTCATGGAGCGGATGTCCGGCGACCCCTTCGGAAATGAACGATGGCCGTGTCGATGACGTTGGCGGCGTAGACCAGCATGGCGGCCGCGAAGGAGGCGAGCAGGCGGCCGAGGTGGACGGGTTCCGGCTCGTAGGTCTCGAATTCGAATCCCATGCGGTAGTAGCTGGCGATCAGCCCGAAGGCCACCACGCAGAACACGGAAAAGGCGGCCAGAAAGAGGGTGGAGAACAGAATGCCCGCCACCCATCTTTTCTGGACGAATTGTCCAACCCCCGGAAAAACCATCGCCGAGAGGAAGATTGCCATGTGAGCGGACTTTCCCCGTGCCGGACTGTTTCCTTCTTTTGGCCGATGCTTCATCTGCTTCCCGTGGAGGACACTAGGATTCGACCCCGTCGTAGTTCGTCGAGCGGGGCTGGGTCGGGTGGATACGTTTCCCGCTTTTGTTGAAGTAGCTACCAACCGGAAGCGTTCGCAGATTATCAAGAATGTTGAACAGCCACGCGTTCGATTCCGCGTGTTGGATGATCTCCCCCCGCTCGTCGGTGACGACGACTAAGTAGCCGTAGTACTTCGTTCCTTGAAACGCACTGAAAATGTTGGTGACGTGGAGCGTTACCTTTTTCTTGGTGCTATAGGAGAAGAGGCGGTTTTCCTGTTTCGCAGGAACAAAGTGATCGTCCTCTCGCGTTAGCAGGACAAAACTGTTGTCGTCGGAATACTGTTTTCCGACGGCGAAAATCTCCACCTTTAGGTCGTGGTCGTAGTCGCCCGTCGAGACCTGCTTAAGCTTGGCCTTGAAGGTGTAGTCGAACATGGTGGGTGGAACGCGCGTGCTGTATGGACTCGGGGGATAGGTCCATTGAGAGGTCAGCTTCGCGAAATCGATGTTGAATTCGGGTGGCTGCTCTAGTTCGATATAGTTGCGATCCGCCTCCGAGAAACGCTCTAGCGGAATCTTCTTCTGCCGTCCACGCGGATCCTTCAGCACAACCTCTTTGCCGATAATGGCGACAAATCTGGCCTGAACGCTTTTGCCGCCATCGAGGGTCCATGTGCGCATTTCGTCCACGGCCTTTTCCGCCTGCGCCGCCTGGTTGGTTGCGGTCGGTTCCACCTCGGCCACTTGGTTGCTGACGACATGCACGCTGGTCTCGTAGTCCGAGAAGATCGGTCCGTTGGTAACGCAGGCCTCGTTGCGGCCCAGATCCTTGAGGATGGCGTCCTGCAGCTCCCATGAGGGGTAGGCGGTTTTGAATATGGGGAGGATCGGGGCGCCTTGCCTGTTTTTCGGATACTCCACCCCCTGAACCTCCACCAGCAACATGGCGCAGTAGACGCCGCCCGGCTTTTCGCCGATCAGTACCTCCATGTCGACCGGTTCGCCGGCCTTGAGGGTGATCCAGTCCCCGACGACCGATTTGTTGTTTCCAAGCCAATACCTGCGCGAATCCGCCTTGTCGGGCGTAGTCCACAGGGGCGAGAAGTAGGCGTCCGAACTGTTTCCCGAATCCGTTTTCCAGCAGGCGACCAGCACCAGTTCCCCATCGACGCGGACAAACATTTCGTCGTCGCCAAACCCCCAGAAGCGGAAGGTGATGTCGTCCTTGTAGACCAGTTGCCCCTTGTAGTGCACGGCCCAGCACCACCCGCCCGTCTGGGGCTCCCCGAACGCGGTGGGTGCCTCCGTGGAGAGGATGGGGGGGATCATGATGGTTGTGGCGTAGAGCTTCTTTGGCGAGCGGTAGTAGTGGGACCAGATCGAGGGTTTCCAGTCATTGCGCAGGAACCGCATCAGCTCCTGCATGTATTTGTCCGTATCCATGCCGGCAAGCAGGGGCTTGCCCTTCCGGTCGCGCTTGAAATCGTAGAAGGTGCCCACTAGGTCGTTGCCCACGGTTTGGCCGCTACCGAAGACCGTCACCTCTCCTAGATCGGGCATCAGGTCGAATCCGCCGATCCCTCCGCCCAGGCTTTCACCTATGCCGGACATTTCCGGAAGCTGGATGTCGGGCATGCTGGTCTTCTGGACCCTGGTGACGATACGGGTGGTGGCTTTGGGCTTGGTGCTCTTCTTCACTCTCACCTTCGGCTTCTTGAGCTTCATTTTCGGCCGCTCCACCGCCTTGGGCGGCTCGAACTCCACCTCCTTCTGCTTCACCACCGTAAAGACCACAAACATGCCCGCGAGCAGGAAAAGCCCAGTATGGATCAGTATGCTGATCACCACTGCCGTCGGCATCCCCCGCACCACCTTTTTCTCTTTCTGCTTCATGTCACCTCTAAATTATAATTCATGGATATTTTTAATGCTTAGCAGTCTGCCTTTGGGAGGGTGGTTTGTCAAGGAGAGTTGCCTCCCACCATGGCCGGTTCCTGTGAGATTGTTTCCGCTAAAAACGGGGAGGAGCCCGGACGGGACAGCAGGATCAAGTTTTTTTAGCACATTCGTATTGCGCATTCTTGTTCGGTCAATATGAGGGAGCCTATTGTGCCATGTCGCCAAGTAGCACCATCTTTTTGCCGATGGTTTCGCGGTCGCAGGCGAGGATGTTCTCCATGGAGTGGGCGTTTTCGATGTTTAGTTTTCCGGAGGCGGTGCGGCGCAGGGCGTGGAGGCTGGCGCCCACGCCGAGGTCGTTGCCGAGGTCGTGCGCCAGCGTGCGGACATAGGTGCCCTTGGTGCTCTGCACGCGAAAATGCACAAAGGGGTTGTCGAAGCCGGTGACCTCGTAGCTGAAGACGTGGATCTTGCGCGGCTCGCGCTCGATCTCCTTACCTTTGCGGGCAAGTTTGTAGAGGGCGACCCCATCCTTCTTGATGGCGGAGACCATGGGCGGGATCTGCTCGATGTCGCCGAGATAGTTCTCGATGGCGGCTTCCACCTGCTCGCGGGTGATGTGCGAGGCGTCCTTTTCTTCGAGCACCTCGCCGTCGGCATCCTGCGAGCTGGTGGTGACGCCGAGGTGCATGGTGCCCTCGTAGGTCTTGTCGCCGCCCATGATGCGGTCGGAAAGCTTGGTGCCTTTGCCGATCAGCAAAACCAGCAGGCCGGTGGCCAGCGGGTCGAGCGTGCCGCCGTGGCCAACCTTGCTGAACTTGAAGTGGTTGCGGATCTTCGCCACCACGTCGTGGGAGGTCCATCCGGTGGGCTTGTCGACGAGCAGGATGCCGTCGAAGGGATCCGGCTCGCGGCGCCTACGATTCCTCATCGCTCTCCTCGTCCCTGAAGGCTGCGGGGTTTTCGCGCTCCATCTCGGCAAGCATCGAGAGGATGCGGTCGCCACCCTCGATGGATTCGTCGAGGATAAAGTGGAGGCGGGGGGTGTATTTGAGTTTCACGCGCTTGACCATCATGCGGATCACCTCTTGCCGATGGCGGTTGAGGTGGCCGATCATGCGGTCGCGGTCGTCCTCGTGCCCGAAGATGGAGACAAAGACATTGGCGTCGCGCAGATCCGGCGCGCATTCGACGCGGGTGATGGTGACGGCGGCGGTATCGAAATCCGACAGCGAAAAATTGCGGTGGACATCCTCCGCAATCTCGCGCTTGAGCAGCTCGTTGACCCTGACTAAACGTGGTGTTCCCATGGCATTTCCTCGAAAACGCGCTACTATAGGCAACCCGCCGGGAAAATCCGCAAAAAAAAGCAACTATCGGTTCCAGCCGATTC
>WFRA01000280.1 GCA_015486775.1 Kiritimatiellales bacterium
GAAAAATATTTTTTGTTTTTCTGCAAAGGAATCCCCGGCGGCAAACGTATACTCTATGCAAAAGCGAATGAAACCATGGAAATGATGGATCAAGGCGGCGGGCAACCGCAGCCGGACAATCTGGAGGAGGCGATGGAGCAATACCAATCCATCTTGCTGCGATACGCCACCCGCGTTCTGAACAACGGCACGGCCGCCCAGGATGTGGTGCAGGAGGCGTTCATCCGCCTGCATGCCCACTGGGACGAGGTGGTCGGGCGCGGCACGCCCCTCAAGGGCTGGCTCTTCCGCACCACGCACAACGCCGCAGTCGACCATATCCGCAAGGAATCGCGCCGCCGTCTTTTGCTTCAGCGCCAGGACTTTCACGCCGAGCTCCATGTGCCGCGCATGGACGACGAGCGCGAGGCGCTCGTTCTCCAGCATCTCAACGTCCTCAAACCCCAGGAGCGCGAGGTGCTCGTTCTCCGGCTCCAGGAGGGCATGGCCTACCGCGAGATTGCCGAAATTATCCAGCGTTCGGAAGGGTATGTCGGAACCCTCATCCATTCCGCGACTAAAAAACTGAGCCAATGCCTGCGCCAGGCGGGGGTGCTATCATGAAAAACTGTAACTTTTTCCAGCGGCGGCTCACCGCCTATCTCCACGGCGAACTTTCCGACCGCGACTTCCAGACCTTGGAAGTCCATCTGGCCACCTGCGCCACCTGCCGCGCCGAGCTCGCCGCCCAGCGCGCCACGCTGGAGCTTCTGGCCGCCACCCTCGAATCCGCCCCCGCGCCGGAACGGCTGGTGGTCTGGAAGCCCAGCCGCAAAACCGTCCGCCGCCCGCAAAACGCCTTTGCCCGGTTTTGGTTCAGCCCCTGGCTGAGAGGGGTTCTGGGCACCGGCGCGCTGGCCGCCTTCTTTTTTCTGCTCGCCGGCATGTTCGTTGTCTTTACCGTGGTGAAGAAAAGAGAGGTAAGCTTCACCCCCCCCGTGCCGGTTGAGCAGCCAAAGATGAAGCTGAAGAAACCGAAGGTACGGATGGATAAATCCGCCAAACCCAAACCCACTACGCGCATTGTCACCAAGGTCAACCGTGCCAGCATGCCCGATATCCAACTTCCGGAAATATCCGGCACGGGCAAAGAACTCGCCGCCAGCAAAGAGCTCGAAGCGGTGGCAGAGCCAGCCTTGGCGGATGCTTATGGCGGTGCCGGAGAGTTGGCAAGAACCCATAATGGCTCTTTTGCCTCCAAAAAAGTTCCGAATCTCGGAATAGAAGCCCAGGAAACGAGGGTTGCCGGAATCGGAACCGGTCAGGGGCTTGGCGTGCCACCCGCGAGCGAACCGGTTCCGGCAGTTCCGATGGCTAGGGAGGAGGCAGCAAAGCGGTGGTGCGATGCCTGGAGCATGGAGCGTTTTGTTGGAGACGGGAGGACTGCGCAGTCCGCCGTGTTCAATCCCTACGTGCTGGCGGCGGAAAATGCCTTTTCGTCCTTCCCGATCAATGTGGATACCGCTTCGTACAGCTTGGCGCGCGATGCCCTGCTCATGCGCAAACTGCCGGAGGCGGGGAGCGTGCGGACGGAGGAGTTTATCAATAGCTTCGACTACGGCTACCCTCCTCCCATGGGGAACCAGACCTTTGCGGTGCATGCCGAAATGGCGCCTTCGCCGTTCCTTCTGGATACGGGGGTGCCGGGGTCCACCCGTTTCCCAGAAGAAGGAATCCACGAAGTTCGGGAGTCGAAAAGCATCCTTGGCGGGAACGGGATATATCCGCAAAGAGCGAGCCGGTATCTACCGGAGTGGTATCTACAGGAGAATTCTTCGCCTAGGAGGCATCTGCCAAAGTGGAATCTCCTGAAGATCGGCATCGCATCCCGTCTCCGGCGGGATGATCCGTCCGCAGCTTTGCAGGATGTGGTTGCCAGTGACGTGCAGATCCGAATTGAGTTCAATCCGGAACGGGTGGTGCGCTATCGCCTTATCGGATACGAAAATAGGCCACCGGTTACGGAAGAGGTCTGCACAGGTTCGGTGGATGCGGGCTCGGTGGGCGCGGGGCAGTCGGTTACCGCGCTCTACGACGTCGAGCTGGATCCGGACGGTTCGGCCGACGAGCCGATCGCAACTATCCACGTGCACTATCGCCGTGCGGACAACGGGGAGATCGAAAAGATCGGCAGCCGGGTCATGGAGACGGTGTGCGAAGCCCGCTTCGAGGATGCGGACTCCCGCTTCCGGCTGGCGGCCTGTGTGGCGGCGTTTGCCGAGCACCTGCGTCGAAGCCCCCATGTGGAAGGGGCCGGGATGCCGGAGATTGTCAAACGCCTTCGAATCGTGGCGCAGGAGGTGGTTGACGACAAGCAGGTACAGGAGCTGTTGCTGGTGGTCTTGATTGCGGATCAGCTAGAGAGATATGAATAGCGGAATTAATTCATGTTTATTTTGTTGTTCTATGTAAAATTATGAAGATAAAATGCTTCGCGAAAAGTGGAAGGCATGAAAACCGCCCGGAGGGGCAAAGGAAGTATGCGATGAAAAAAATGAGAGAATTATACGTTGCAATGTGGTTGGCCGGTTTTCTGTTTTTGGGGAGTTCCCCTGCTCTGGCGAACCAAACCGGGTGGTTGTTGCGGACGGCTGGTGCAATCGTGGCAGAGGATGCCGATGAAAGCGGTTCCGCTCCCATTGGTAGCCATGTCTATGCATGGGATACGACAGCAGGTGCCTATACGACGGTTCTTAGAAGCAGGAGCGGATGGACTCCCCAGGGGGTCGCTATCAGCCCTGACGCATGAGTTCTGAAAATCAGCAATAGCGGGACATTTCGAGGAGAGCCGCAGAAACTTTTTCGCAAAAAAGGACTAGACAGCTGAAAATGCATATGGCACGGTAGCGTGGGTTAAAGGATGAAAGGAGAGCGATCGCGCTA
>WFRA01000281.1 GCA_015486775.1 Kiritimatiellales bacterium
CTACAACACCCATCATGAGCCCCAGGGTGGCCGGTTCGGGAATCGTCTGGAGATCCATCTGGATTACGGGGTGCCCGCTGGAGTTTTCCTTGGAAGCGAAGGTGGCCAGGCGGCTTGTGCTGTCGCGCATGCAGGCGAGGGTCACGATGCGGTCACCACTGTTGAGTTCATCGATCACCGCATCCATTGTCGTCTGCGAATCCCAGACAAACTCCACCACGCCCGGAGCCGCCTCGGTGCCGCTCAGGCCGACGCGGGTGCTGGTGTAGGTGGCATCGTTGAGGAACGTCGTGCCCGCCCCGTTGCCCGGGGCATTGTTCCAAGTGATCGTCGACTCGTCCCAGGAATCCACACCCGTTCCGGTAATGAGGTAGAACTTGGCATCCCGGGCATAGGCCTGGGTAAAATACATGGAGAACGAGGCAATGTTGGTAACCGTAACCCCAGCACCCAGCCCGCTGGCATCGAACTTGATGTACCCCTTGCGGTAGGTCGGGGTGCTGGTCATCAAAGCGCTCAACGTGGTCTGCGCTCCGTAGTTGGTGTCTGGTGTGTCCGAACGGATCTCGGCATCGGCAGATACCGTGATTATTTCCGCCTGGCAAATACCGGCTACGCCTAGCGCGAATAACGCTGTCATCAGTTTTTTCATTGCATCTCTCCTTTGTTGGTTTTGGTTCTCTTCATTTCGGATGCCTTCACCGGCATCCCCGACCTATACCCCTTGCATAGGTAAGCCAACGTATCACCGAAAACCACAAACGCAACGGGAAACTAGATTACAATCCTCTCGAATCGGTACAATATCCTACCCTGATTTTCGGGGGTTGGAACAGGGGTCAGAAACAAGAGACATGCAAAACTGTAGAGCCGACGACCCCACCGGGCGTTTATGCCAAAAACTTTTTTGATGGCACCAAGGGGCAAGAAAAGTGGTGCAGGATTCCCGGCCTGCGCCGAAAAAGCCCATTGCGCAAGCGCCTATTGCCCGCCTTTCTTCCATAGCCGTGAACTCTGAAGGACGCAGGCGGTAGCGGGCGATGCTGCCTTCGTGTAGCCCGCCGAGTTCGGTTTCCACTATCTCGGTGAAGCAGGGTTGATCGGTTGATGCTATGCCCTTTCCAGATTATTCGGCGATCCACTTGGAGGCATCGCGTTTGTCCATCCGATCCTGCACGATCCGAGCAATGAATTGGCCGATGGCTTTACGATATCGCAAGCGGAACGGGTCGGATTGCCTGATGGCCGAGTAGCGGGCGCAGGATCAGGAAGCAGGTTTTCCGACAGTAGTGCGTGTAGGTTGCAGATGGTGTAGCGGTTGAATCCGATTTCCCCGGCCTGTTCCGCCAGTATTTCGATGGCGGCTTTATGGTTGAGGATCATTTGGGCTTCTTCCGCATCCTTGCCCTCCGCGCTCTCGTCGGCTTCAAATAGCCGTTGGGTGTCGAGCAAGGAGATTGAACGCAAGTTCCTTCCGGATGTCGTTGATGCGCAAACCCTCGGGGCAGGTTGCAATGGTATCGGAAACCACATTGAGTTCTTCGGTTGGAATCAGCCATGGCATGTGATTCTCGTAATGTCGCCAATGGGGATTCACGACACAAAAAGACATTCATTTATCGCGAATTGATGCCTATATGGACGGAATAGTATTTATCGAAAATTGGGCAGGCTTCCCGCACTTGCGACCCATTCCCGCAATCCGTGCAGAACGCTTGCCCGAGACAATGCGAAGGGAAACGCGTGGTGGAAAAAAGAGACACATCCGCTTAATTACCGGCACTCATTGGCGGTTGAGCCTGCCCGCATCGTAGCTATACAGATGCGAACCGATGCCAAAATAGATACGCCCCCCATAGAACACACCGCCCGACCAGATCCGATCCGGGGAATCGGCAAGCCACTCGATCCCATGCGTCGCCTGGTCGATACGCGCAATGCCTGCATCAAACAGGATATAGATGGTTCCATCCGGACTCTGGACAAATGTACGCGGCCCCTGTTGGGCGTTGGTGCGGCCAAATTGGGACTCGACATCGGCGGAATGGATCAGCTTTTTGCGAACCGGATCGAAGGCAAAGAAGATTTTTCTGTCCGCAAAGCCGTAGACCACCCCGTCCGGCGAGATGCACAGGTCGGAATATTCCTGCACGCCCGGCAGAACGGCTTCATGCCACTCGAGCTTCCTGCTTGCAATATCCAGGATGTACAACTCGGCTTGGATCGCCTTTCTCTCGCCGCCCGTACCAGCCGCGGTGGTTGTGCCGCCCAGCAACCTATAGTCCCGGAGAGCAACGAGGCTCATCGTTGAATGATTGGGCAGGATATCCGTGTGCTC
>WFRA01000282.1 GCA_015486775.1 Kiritimatiellales bacterium
ACGAAACCCTGATTCCGAACTATGGCGGGCAGTTTGGCGGGTTCGGGCCGATGCCAGACAAGAAGATCAGCGGCTTCCCCGGCCATCCGCTGTGGGACTGGGGGGTGTTCCCCGAACGCGACGACCAGATGCCCGACTACCAGATCGCGACCTGGGCGGGGAAGCGGCTGGCGGAAAAGCGGGATCGTCCGCTCTGGCTGGGCGTCGGGTTCTACCGCCCGCACGTTCCCCAGTTCGCGCCGCAGAAGTGGTTCGACCTCTACCCGCCCGAAACGCTCCGGCTTCCCGCCGTGGCTGAAAACGACCTGAAGGATGTTCCAGTCTATGGCATCGACCTCACCCGCCTGAAGCATGTTTCCCCGACCATGGAATGGGTGGAGAAAAACAACCAGTGGAAGCCGTTGGTGCGGAGCTATCTGGCCTGCGTCAGCTTTGTCGACCACCAGGTGGGGCGCGTGCTCGACGCCCTCGATGCGAGCCCGTACGCGGACAACACCATCGTGGTGCTCTTTGGCGACCACGGTTTCCACCTTGGCGAGAAGGAGCGCTTTGCCAAGCGCAGCCTTTGGCAGGACGGCGCCGGAACGCCGCTCATCATCGCCGGCCCGGGGGTTGTCCGGGGCGGGCGGTGCGACAAGCCGGTGCAGCTGCTCGACATCTACCCCACGCTGCTCGATCTGGCCGGGCTTGCCGCCGACCCGTCGCTCGAAGGGCACTCGCTCAAGCCCCTGCTGGAGAACCCGGATGCCGGGTGGCCCTATTTCGCCCGGTGCAGCTTTGGCCCCGGCAATGTCGCCATCGTTTCCGAACAGTATCGGTACATCCACTACAACGACGGCTCCGAAGAGCTCTACGACCGGAAGGCCGATCCTAACGAATGGAACAACCTGGCCGGAAATCCCGAAAAGAAAGCGGTGCTTGCACGCTACCGGACAAAGCTGCCCAAAACCTTCCACCCCCTTCTCGGGGAGGGTTCCACCGGCCACGCGGCGTACGAGGCGACGGAGGCAAGGAGGGGGAAATGAGCGAAGAAAAACAGTGGCGAGTTCGAGCGTGAGCCGGTTCCCGAATCGAAGACGCGCGGGCTGAAGGCTTTTGTGGGCATGTATGCCGGCGAGCACTGCGCCGGGACGGAGCTGATGATTGGCCCGCTGTTTGTTGCGGCGGGCGTGAGCGCGTTCGATGTGGTCTTTGGCTTGCTGCTCGGCAATCTGCTGGCGGTGCTCAGCTAGATGTTTCTGACGGCACCCATCGCGGTGCGGACGCGGCTGACGCTCTACTACCAGCTCGAAAAAATCTGCGGGCGCAATCTGGTCACCCTCTACAACCTCGCCAACGGAGTGATGTTCTGTTTTCTCGCGGGGTCGATGATCACCGTTTCGGCGACGGCGGTGGGGGTCTGGTTCCACTTTCCCATGCCGGGACTCAACGACCTTCTGCCCAACAGCGTGGGCTGGGTGCTGGCCGTGCTGGCGATCGGCGGGCTGATCTCGGTGATTGCCGCCTAGGGCTACGACACCGTCTCGAAGGTGGCCAACATTGCGGCACCGTGGATGGTGCTGGTCTTCCTCGCCTTCGGCATTGTCGGCATGCGCCAGTTTATCGAAGTGACGGGCGCGGAGGTCAACTCGCTTTCCAGCCTTTGGGAACTTTGCACCACCCACATTTGGAAAGGGGGTGACCCGCTGCCGGGGCAGGTCAAGTTTACCTTCTGGCACGTCACCTTCTTTGCCTGGTTCGCCAACATGGCGATGCACGTCGGCATGTCCGACCTCTCGGTGCTGCGCTTCGCGAAAAAGTCGTGGTATGGCGCGGCCTCCGCCTCCGGCATGTATGTGGGCCATTTCATGGCGTGGCTGGCCGCTTCGATCCTCTATGCGCTGCAGCTGCACATCGACCCCGCCAACACCGACGTGCTGCCCGGGCCGCTGGCCTACCGCGCCGCCGGGGTCGCCGGGCTGCTCTGCGTGATCGTTGCCGGATGGACCACCGCCAACCCCACCATCTACCGCGCCGGGCTCGCCTTCCAGGCCATCATGCCGAAAAAGTCGCGCTTTGCCGTAACGATCTTTGCCGGATTGCTTGCCACGTTCGCCGGCATGTTCCCGGCCATCGCCATGCGCCTGCTCGGCTTCGTGGCGCTCTATGGTTTGGTTCTGATGCCGATGGGCGCGGTGGTGTTTGCCGACTTCTGGATCTTTCCAAAGCTTGAACTCCGGCAACACTATGCCGAGCATCGCGGCCTATCGATCAACTGGGCGGCGGGTGCGGCCTGGCTGGTCACGCTGGCCGTCTGCGTGGCGCTGGTCAAGTCGGGCCACCCGGCGTTCCAGCTCTACTTCGTGGCACTACCGGGCTGGTTCATCGCCACGGGGATCTATATTGTTCTGAGCAAACTGATGCAAAAGGGAGAGGCCTAATGAAAAAAATCGCGGAAACCGTCTCGTATCTGGCACTCGCCCTGGTGGTCGTTGCGCCGTCGCTTTTCTACGCGGAAAAAATCACGCTGGAGGCCAGCAAGCAGCTTCTGTTGTTGGCCACCATCGTCTGGTTCGCCAGCACCCCCCTCTGGATGGGGCGGAAGAGGGAAGGTTGAAACAGGAAACTTGAAACGGGAAACCTGTCCTAATACGCAACACGAAAGAGGAAAAACCATGATTCGAAATGCATTTAAAATGAAGCTCAAGCCGGGGTGTGTCGAGGAATACAAAAAACGCCACGACGAAATCTGGCCGGAGCTGGCGCAAGTCCACACCGACGCGGGCATCTCCGACTACTCCATCTATTTCGACGAGGAGTCGCTGTCGCTTTTTGCGTTTCAGAAGTTGTCCGACGGCAACACCGCTGGTAGCCTGAAGGATCTTGAAATTGTAAAGAAGTGGTGGGACTACATGGCGGATCTGATGGAGACCAACCCGGACAGCAGCCCGGTGGTCGAACCGCTCCGCGAAGTGTTCCATATGGATTGAATCTGTGGGATGGAACTCCAGTTCCGTCTTTTTATGGACGAGGCTGGAGCCTCATCCTACGTCTAATTTGGCAAGGAGTAAAAAATGACTGACCTGAAAACGATTGTTGAACTGTCGCATGAATTTGGAACAACCGACTATGTGAAGGGCGGGGGAGGCAACACCTCCGTGAAGAATGGAACCACGCTGTGGGTTAAGCCTTCCGGCACGACCCTTGCGGGGATGGAGGAAAAAACCTTCGTGCAGATGGATCGCGCGAAGATCAACGAGCTCTATGCCGTGGAGACCCCATCCGAACCCGCCGCCCGCGAGGAGCTGGTGAAAAACCTGATGGCCGGGGCGGTCGAAAACGAAGCGGGCCGCCCCTCGGTCGAGGCGCCGCTGCACAATGTTTTCGATGCCAGGTTTGTGGTCCACACCCATCCGGCCCTGGTGAACGGGCTGACCTGCGCCACGGGCGGCGAAGCCGCCTGCAAGCGGCTCTGGCCCGATGCGCTGTGGGTGGAATATATCGACCCCGGCTACACGCTCTGCATGGAGGTGCGCAAGCGCATCGAAGCCTACAAGGCCGCCATCGGAAACCAGCCCGCCCTGCTGGTGCTGCAAAACCACGGCATCTTTGTTTCGGCCGACACGCCGGAGGAAATCCGCGCACTCTATGTCCGCGTGATGGATGCGCTCAAGGCGGAATATTTCGCTGCTGGAATCGTCCAGACCCTGGAAGTTCCCGAGGGCGAAAAGTCGCCGGAGACCGAAGCGAAAATCCAAACCCTGTTTGGCGACGATGCCGCCTTTGTGGCCTCCTCGGAAATGTTTGCCTATGCGCCGGGGCCGATCACCCCCGACCACCTGGTCTATTCCAAAGCCTTCCCGTTCACCGCCGAACTGACGGAGGAGGCGGTGGCGCAATACAAGGCCGAGCGCGGCTATGCGCCGAAGGTCGTGGTGGCGGCAAACCGCGTCCACGGGATCGGGACTTCGCGGAAAAACGCCGACCTCGCCCTGGAATTTGCGCAGGACGGCGCGCTGGTCATGCAGCTGTCCGGAGCCTTCGGCGGAATCAACTATATGGACGATGCTGCCCGCGAATTTATCGAAAACTGGGAAGTCGAGTCCTACCGCCAAAAGCAGATGTAGGATTTGGGATTCATTGAACTACGCTTTTTTTTAACCGCAGAATGACGCGGAAGTAAGGGGAATGTTCGAATGCGGCTCTGCAACGAATTTATAATCCACAAAACACACGAACTACATGAAGCAAGTTCAATATATGGAAAAGGAGCGTTGCATGAAAAAAGGAATCCATGTTTTGACGGCGGCCTTGTTGTTGGCCTGTTTCGCGCGGCCGGGGCGGTCGCAGGAGACCAATCGGCCGGGGAGGCCGCCCGCTTTCGAGGTCGGCGAAAAACTGACTTACAGCCTGGGGTGGCAGTTTGTCGTGGTGGGCCATGCCGTGTTGGAGGTTCTCCCGGACGAGGAGATCGACGGACGGCCCGTGCGCAGCTTCAAGATGACGGCCCGGACGGGGAAGGTGGTGAGCGGCATCTTCAAGGTGCGCGACAACCTTTCCTCGCTGGCCGAATATGACCTGAGCCGTTCGCTGGGCTACACCAAGATCCAGCGCGAAGGCAAGACCCGAAAGGATGTGACGGTGGATTTTGACTGGGAAAACCTCAACGCGCTCTATTTCGAGGCACTTGGTGGCGGAACCCACACGACCCCGATCCTAGAAAATACGTTGGATCCGCTCTCGGCCTTCTATTTTGTTCGGATGCAGGATTTCGGGGTGGGTTCGGTCATTAAGGGGCCGATGACCGATGGGAAGCGCTGTAAGAAGGCGGAGATCCGGGTGGTGGCCCGGGAGCGGATTAAGGTGAACGGCAAGAAATACGATACGTTCAAGCTTGTGCCCAACCTGAAGGAGGTCGGCGGCGTGTTTGAAAAGGAGAAGGATGCTGTGGTGGAGATCTGGGTGACGGCCGACCACCGCCATATCCCCGTGAAGCTGAAGAGCAAGGTGGCCGTTGGCAGCTTTGTGGCGGAGCTGGAAAACAAATGAAAAGAAGCTGGGGACGAAGGCCGGGAGGAAGGTCGATTCCGCGGTTGTATTCAGATGCCGTTGTGCAATAATCCGGCTCTTTCCCAAATGGGAAGCTATGGGCGTTCGGGACGATGAAGATTTCTTTCACCAAAATGCACGGGGCGGGCAACGACTTCATGCTGGTCGACGACCGTGCGCAGACGTTTCCGGTTGACGACGCCGCGTTTGTCCGGCGGATTTCTTCGCGCCGCACGGGGGTGGGCTGCGAGGGGATCATTTTGCTCCAACCTTCGGAAGTCGCCGACCTGCGGATGCGGTTTTTTAATCCCGACGGCAACGAGGTCGATATGTGCGGCAACGGGGCGCGCTGCCTTGCGCGGTTTGCATATGGCCTCGGCGCGGCACCGGTCAAGATGCAGATCGAAACGCGGGCGGGAACTGTGCGGGCCGAGGTGCTTGAAGACCGGATCTGCCTTGTTTTGACCAAACCCTCGGATTGGTGCCTGGGGCTCGATGCGGGGCTGGAATGGCCGGTCGATTTTGTGAATACGGGGGTTCCTCACGCGGTGGTTCGGGTGGAGGAGCTGGCCGACCTGGATCTTCCAGGGCTTGGAAGCACCCTGCGCCACCATGGATTGTTCGCCCCGGATGGAACGAATGCAAACTTTGTCAGGGTGGAGGAAGATGCTACTTTGTCGATCCGTACCTACGAGCGCGGGGTGGAGGCGGAGACGCTGGCCTGCGGCACGGGCGCGGCGGCGGCGGCGCTGGTTGCCGTGCGGCGCGGTTGGGCCGAATTGCCGGTTGCGGTGCATTGCGCGGGCGGCTACGATCTGGTGATTGGTTCCGGTGCGGAGGGAACAACGCTCGCGGGCGGCGCCGAAACGGTATTTGAAGGGGAGATCGAATATGGAGATCGGATTTAGCCTGGGTTCGAACATGTACAATCGCAAGCGGTTGCTGATGCAGGCGAAGAACCTGCTGCTCTCGGCACCGCGCACGCGCTTTGTGGACCAGTCGCCGATTTACGAAACCACGCCGGTGGATGTGAAGCCGGAGCATGCGGGGATGGCCTATCTCAATTCGGTGCTGGTTCTGGAGAGCGAGCTGCCGGTGGAGAGCTGGCTTTCATACATTGGAAAGATCGAGGCGAATCTGGGCCGCGTGCGGACGGAGGATCGCAACGCCCCGCGCCCGATCGATATCGACATTATCTACGCGGGCGACCAGGTGATCGACGGCGGTGCGCTGGAGGTGCCGCATCCGCGCTGGGCCGAGCGCCGATTCGTGGTGCAGCCGCTCTGCGACGTGCGACCCGGGCGGGTGATTCCCGAGTCGCACAAGCCGGTGTCCGAAATCCTCCGTTCGCTCCCCGCGGACGAGGGACTGAGTGTTTTTGACGAGAGGTGGTAGATATTACGTATTACGTACTACGTATCTCTTGACAGTGCCTCCAGTAGAGCCGTTCGATAATACGCAATACGCAATACGCAATACGCAATACGCAATACGCAATACGGAACAATTATGAAATGGACGGCAACAAAAATCAGGGCGCTGAAGGGTGAACGGAAGATCGCAATGCTCACGGCGTACGACGCGCTTACGGCCTCGCTGGTGGATGGCGCGGAGATTCCCGCCGTGCTGGTGGGCGATTCGCTGGCCATGACGGTGCTGGGCTACGAGACCACCCTGCCGGTGGGCATGGAGGAAATGCTGCATCATGCCGCAGCGGTTGCACGCGGCGTGGAGCATGCGCTGGTGATTGCCGACATGCCTTTCATGTCCTACCAGCCGTCGATCGAAATGGGGCTGGCGAATGCCGGGCGCTTCATCAAGGAGGCGCAGGCCGACGCCGTCAAGATTGAGGGCGGGGCGATGCGCTCGGAGCTGATCGGGGCACTGGTGGCCAACGGGGTGCCCGTGCTGGGGCATATTGGCCTGACGCCCCAGAGCATCAAGGAGATGGGCGGCTACAAGGTGCAGGGCAAAACCTCGGAGCAGGCGAGGGCGCTGATGGACGATGCCATGGCGGTCGAGCAGGCGGGTGCCTTCGCGCTGGTGCTCGAATGCGTTCCGGCGGAACTGGGCCGCACGATCTCGGCGGCGCTCTCGATTCCAACCATTGGAATCGGCGCGGGGGCGGGGTGCGACGGCCAGGTGCTGGTCTTTACCGATCTGCTCGGCATGAGCGGCAAGCCGGTACCCAAGTTTGTGAAAAAGCAGGTCGATCTCTTCCCGGTCATCGCGAAGGCGCTGGCCGGCTACAAGGCCGAGGTCGAGTCCGGCGCTTTCCCGAGCGATGAACAAGAATATTAAGGGAGCCACGAAATACACGGAACGAGTGCATGGGTTAAAGACGGATGGCTGGTCATCATGAGGGGTTCAGGTAGTAAAAAAGGAACTGGTGTGCTGTTTTTTACTTGTCGATAAATCGCATATATGCGATATGGGATCTGTTCATGTCCAAGAAGATATACATAGCGGTGAAAAAGCTCCGGCAGTTTGTCGAATCGCAGCCGGACGAAGTGCAGTTTGAATATTTAAAGGTCGTCGAGCAACTTGAAAAAGACGGTCGTTTGGTGGAGCCGTTTGGGAAGAAGTTGGATAAGGGCTTGTTTGAAATGCGGATACGCAGAGGCGGGCAAGTGCGAATCCTCTACTTCTATCAAGAGAAGGAATACGTGGTTGGCGTCCATGGATTTGTCAAGAAAACGCAGAAGACTCCACAGAAAGAACTCAAACAGGCCATGCGGGTGATGGGTCTGATCAAGCGAGGAGAATACGATGAATAACACGGTCGAAAAAATGCGAAAAGCGCATGAAAAGCAAGCCCGGGCCATTCGCCGCAAACCGGGATTCGAAGCAGTTTCAAAAGCATTCGACGTTGAATATGCCATTGCCAAGGAACTCCACAAGGCACGCACCAAGGCTCATCTCAGTCAGGTTCAGATTGCCGAGCGCATGGGAACCACCCAAAGTGTGGTTTCCCGTATTGAGCGCGGCGGGAATGTATCCATCGCTACGCTCGTTCGCTACGCTACGGCTTGTGGCGGAAAACTAAAAGTTCAGGTTGTTTGATCTGCAAACCCGGCGAGATCTCCCGTCGCAAGCTAGACCGAAAATAAAGGTGTCATCGAATGTCGAAGATATTGGAAATACCAAAAACTCTGAAGGTGATATTGTGCTGTTGGGCTGAGGCTGAGGCCGAAGTCATCCGACGTTCGGAAAATATGCCTTGTTCCTATGATGCGGTTTGATTAAATGGAAATTATCCAATCATTGGAAGAGATGCAACGGCGGGCTCTGGTGCTGAAGCGGGCGGGGCGGCGGGTTGGCTTTGTGCCGACGATGGGTTTCCTGCACGAAGGTCACCTTTCGCTCATGCGTCTGGCGCGGGAACGGTGCGATGTGCTGGTGGCGAGTATCTTTGTGAACCCAACCCAGTTCGGCCCGAACGAGGATCTCGATGCCTACCCGCGCGATTTCGACCGCGACGAAGCGCTGTGCGAAAGCGTGGGGGTGGATCTTGTTTTCTATCCGGAAGCCGAAAGCATGTATGCCGCCGACGCGAGCGTCTGGATCGACGAGGCTTCGCTTTCGCGCGGGCTTTGCGGGGCATCGCGCGAGGGGCATTTCCGGGGGGTCTGCACGGTG
>WFRA01000283.1 GCA_015486775.1 Kiritimatiellales bacterium
ATCATCAGCGGCCTGAGCATGGGCGTGCTGCTGATCGAGTCGGCGATCAAGGGCGGCTCGATGCACACCGCCGAGGCGGCCACCGAGCAGGGGCGCACGGTCTTTGCCCTGCCGGGGCGGATCGACACCCCCGGCGCGCGCGGCCCGCATATGCTGATCAAGAACGGAGCCAAGCTTGTCGAGCGGCTCGACGATATTCTGGAGGAGTATGAATTTTTGATTCCGCCGGAGGAGCGCGAAGCGCCGCGGGACGAAGTGGCCGCGCGCCCCGACGTTCCGCTTTCGGAAACGGAGACGAAGGTGGTGGAGGCGCTGTGGCAGGAGCCGCTCGACGCCGACGCGCTCGCACGCGAAGCGGGCTTGAAAAGCCATGAGCTTAGCGGCCTGCTGCTCGGCCTTGAGATGAAGCGCGTCGTGAAGATGCTGCCCGGCCGCATGGTCGAGCTGGCAGAGGACTTGAAATTAATGCGTAATGGGTGAAGGATCGGGTATGGTAAAAAAGAAAAAACTGACGATAGCCGGACTGAAGAGGGCGGCGAAGGCTTTTGCCCGTACCGAATCGAAACACGATGACCCCGAACTCTTTGGAATTACTGACGGGAAGGCGGTCGGAACCTATTTGGAGCATAAATTTCAAAAGTACCTACATTTAGAATATGGGTATGTAGAGGGTTCATCTGCTCGCGGGATTGATTTCCCTGAACTGCTGGTTGATATGAAGGTTACCAGCATCAAGCAACCGCAGTCCTCCTGCCCATTCAAGTCTGCGCGACAAAAGCTCTATGGACTCGGCTACTCGCTTCTGGTGTTTGTCTATGAAAAAAAGGACGATGAAGCAAGTAGAACCAGTCGCTTGAATATTCTTCACACGGTCTTTGTTCAAGAAGCTCGAACAGCGGATTTCCAGACCACAACAGGCTTGAAGAAAATCATTGAAAACGATGGGAATATTGACGACGTACTAGCCTTCTTCGAGGAGCGCATGTTGCCTGTCGATGGGATACAGGCGCGGTCGTTGGCGGAAGAGGTCATTGGGAATCCGCCGAGCATAGGCTATCTGGCGATTTCCAATGCATTGCAATGGCGGCTTCAGTATAGCCGGGTAATTAACGAAGCTGGTTCTGTTAGCGGAATTGACAGGGTTCTCTAATGTCGAAAAGAAACGAATTTGGTGATTTCCAGACTCCGATTAATTTGGCCACCAAGGTGGTTGGGTCGCTGTCGGATCGGTTTGGCACTCCGGGATTGGTCATTGAGCCCACGTGTGGAATGGGCAACTTCATTGATGCGGCTTTTTCAAGGTGGGGGGATAAATGTCTTTATTCGGGATCAGAGATTAATCCAGAATATTGTGTGTCTGCGCGGCAACGGTTTTCGGAGACGGATCGGGTTTCCATCATGGAACGCGATTTTTTTTCGACAGAATGGGAAGAAGTGTTTTCTGCCTGCTCAGCCGGATATACGCTGGTACTGGGAAATCCCCCCTGGATCACGAATTCGGAGTTGGGGATTCTGAAAAGTTCAAATCTTCCTGACAAGGCAAATTTTCAAGGCCTACGCGGATTTGACGCAAAAACGGGCAAAGCAAATTTCGATATTGCTGAATGGATGATTATTCGTCTCGTGGAGGCATTACTGGATGGCGGTGTTCTGGCGATGCTTTGCAAGACAGCAACGGCCAGAAAGGTATTAACGCATTTCTGGAAAACAGGCGTGCCCATTTCGGAAGAGGGTGTGTTTCTTATTGATGCAAAGAAGAGTTTTGATGTTTCGGTTGATGCTTGCCTTTTGGTTGTGAGGGCGGGCGGAATGACTGAACAGTTTGCATCGGTCTACGAGTCGCTTGACGCAACAACGGCAATGAGCCGTTTCGGTATTTTGAACGGGGAGTTGGTTGCGAATATCGATGATTACGAGCGATGTCGAGAGATTGACGGATTTTCCAACTATAAGTGGCGGTCCGGAATAAAGCATGATGCCTCCAAGGTGATGGAGCTACATTTCCGGGAAGGTGGTTTTGTAAATGGTTTTGGAGAAAAATGTCAGCTTGAAAGCGAGTATGTCTACCCGTTGTTGAAATCATCCGATGTTGGCAACGGTCGGTTGGTTCCCAGGAAATACGTTATTGTCACACAGCAGAAAGTCGGGGAACCCACCGACACGATAAAGACGAAGGCACCCAAAACGTGGAAGTATCTCGAATCGCATGCCTCCATTCTCGATGCAAGGAAGAGCTCCATCTATAAAAAGCGTGCCCGGTTTTCAATCTTTGGAATCGGTGGATACAGTTTTTCGGAATGGAAGGTTTCTATTTCCGGACTCTACAAACGACTTCGTTTCGAGGCGGTACCTCCGGTGGATGGGAAACCCATGATGGTTGACGACACATGTTACTTCTTCCCTTGCGAAACCGAGGGTGAAGCAAAATTCTGGGCTGGGTTGCTGAATTCCGAAATTTGTCTCCGATTTTTGCATTCTCTCGTTTTCTTTGATGCCAAGCGTCCAGTGAATATTGATGTTTTGCGGCGCATCGACTTTGCGCAATTGGCGCGAAAAATGGGAGTATTTGGGCAGGCTTTGGTTTACTTGGAGAAGGCAGGCATGTACGAGGGCGATCAACAGCCCCTGTTGGTTTTTGAGGACACTCCAAAATACAAAACAAAGAATAAGCCTACGGATTGAATGGGAAGGATCAGCCGAGGATTTTAAGAGCAGGATTTAGAGAATAGTACTGCGTGTTGCGTACTTCGGTTTTTGAAGAGCGCAATACGAAATACGTAGTACGTAATAATTGGAGAAAACATGAGCAAGAATCTGGTAATTGTGGAGTCGCCGGCAAAGGCAAAGAAGATCAACAAGTTTCTGGGCAAGGACTATACGGTGATGGCCTCGGTGGGCCACGTGCGCGACCTGCCGCCGAAAAAGTTGGGCGTGAAGGTGGATAACGATTTCAAGCCGGAATATGTGGCCACCACGCGCGGCAAGAAAATCCTCAAGGAGCTGAAGGCCGAGGCAAAGAAGTGCGAGAATGTCTATCTCGCTCCCGACCCCGACCGCGAGGGGGAGGCGATTGCCTGGCACCTTTTCGAGGCGCTCAAGAAGACGGTGCCGGAGGAAAATTTCTATCGGGTAACCTACAACGAAATCACCAAGCCTGCAATTTTGGCGGCATTCGAGAATCCGGAAAAGATTGATATGGATCGGGTGAACGCGCAGCAGGCGCGGCGGATCCTCGACCGCTTGGTTGGTTTTCAGGGCAGTCCGGTGGTGCGCAAGCAGATCCGCGGGGCCAATAGCGTGGGTCGTGTGCAGACGGTAGCGCTGCGCCTGGTGGTGGAACGCGAAAAGGAGATTTCCGGGTTCAAGCCGGAAACCTATTTCACGGTCGGTGCGGAAGTCCGCAAGCAGGAGGCACCGCTCGATCCGTTTACGGTCAAGCTGGCGCGGATCAACAACGAGCCGATTGGCGTGAAGGATCGCAAGCTGTTGCCAGGCGCGGTGAAAACGCAAGAGCAGCTCGAAGGGATTCAGAAGGAACTCGACAACAGCCCACTGAAGGTTGGCGATGTGATCACCAAAGAGGTGACCCGCCGCGCCCGTCCGCCATTCATCACCAGCACACTCCAGCAGTCGGCCTCCGGCGCGCTCGGCTATGCGCCCGCCCGCACAATGGGCATTGCGCAGAAGCTCTATGAGAACGGACTCATCACCTACATGCGTACCGATTCGTTCAACATTGCCGCCACCGCGCTGGACGAATGCCGCGGATTTATTGGCAATAGCTACGGCGCGGAATATCTGCCCGGAAAGCCCAACTTCTACAAAAGCAAGGGCGCGGCGCAGGAGGCGCACGAAGCCATCCGCCCGACCGATGTCGCTGTCCAGCCCGGCAACGAGGGCATGAAGCTTGATCTTGCGGAGCAAAAGCTCTACAAGCTGATTTGGCAGCGGTTTGTCTCCAGCCAGATGGTGCCCGCCCGGATTTCCCGCCGCACGGTGGAGGTCGAGGCCGGCTCCGAAAACACCTATTTGTTCCGCGCCACCTCCTCGGAGATTGTCTTCCCCGGCTACATGAAGGCCAGCGGCATCGAGGCCGCCGCCGATAAACCAAAGAACGGCGAGGGCGAAAGCACGGAAACCGTGCTCCCTCCCCTGGCGCGGGGCGAAAACCTCGATGTGCTCGACTGGCTGACGGAGCAGAAGGAGACCAAACCGGTTGCCCGCTACACCGAGGCCTCGCTCATCAAGGCGCTGGAGGAAAACGGGGTGGGACGTCCGAGTACCTACGCGGCGATTATGTCGAAGCTCGACGAGCGCGAGTATGTCGTCAAGGAAAAGCGCTCGCTCATCCCCACCCCGCTGGGCATGGAGCTGGTCGACCTCGTCCTCAAGACCGAGGAAAAGCTCAAGTCCGACAACAAGGTCGACCTGTTCGAGACCCGCTTCACGGCCGACATGGAGAGCAAGCTCGACGAGGTCGAGGAAGGCAAGATCGAGTGGACGGCCATGATGCAGGAGTTTTATCCCTCGTTGCTCGAATGGATCGAACATGCCAAGGAGACCGCCGATCCGGTGTTCGTGCAGAAATGTTTCCAAGCCTTGGAAAACGTCACCGAGTGGGCGGAGCCCGTCAAGTCTGGCCGTCGCGTCTACGACGACCGCAAGACCTTCGGGGATCTCAAGGAAAAGGTTGGCGTGGGTGCCAAGCTCTCCAAACGGCAGGGCGAGATGCTGCACAAGATGTGCTGCCGCTACATCAAGCAGGTTCCGGAAGAGCTGGCGAAGGAACTGGAGCTGGTCGAGCCGGAGGCCGTGCGCCCCGATACCGTCCGCAAGCTGGAGCTGCTGGCGGGGCTAAAATACGAAGAGCCGCGCACGGTCGGCAAGCGCACCTACGACGACGGCAAGTTTATCTCGTCCTTGGGCGACCAGGTCAAGATGGGCAAGCGACTGAGCGAGCGCCAGGCGGCCTATCTCGACACGCTACTTACCAAATATTCCGGGCAGATCGAAAACTTCGAGGCCATCCGCAAGGAGCTCGGGCTCGACGAGAAGAAGGATGTGGTAGCTGATCCCGCCATTGCCCCGATCCTCGCGGCCTTCGGGTCGGTGACGGAATGGGCGGAGCCAGTCAAGCGCGGCAAGCGCGTGTTTGACGACAAGGAGTTTATTGAGTCGCTCGCTGGGCAGTTTAAAGTCAAAGGAACGCTCTCAGATCGTCAGGTTGCCGCGCTCAAGCGGGTCGTGGCGAAATATGCCACCCAGATCCCCAACTATGCCGACTTGCAAGAGCAACACGAACTCCCCGCCCCGCGCAAGCCCAAGGAGAAGACGGCGGAAGCCGCCAACTAACCCCGTTGGCTCAATTCCGACACCACAAAGGCGGGGCTTTGGCTCCGCTTTTTACTTGGGTAGACTGTAGAAAATACCCCGTTATCTCGAATCCTGATTGCTTTATGCTCCAACTCGCTTGATTCCGCTCCCCTTAGAACTTGTTTCCGATCTGGAAGTAGAAACGGACCGGTATGCTTTCGGCCTTCCCCACGGCGATCTGGCAGGCGCCGATGAGGGTGTCGGCCCCGAGGCCGGCCAGCGCGCCGTATTCGAGGTTGTCGAGCCGGGCGTCGCCTCCGCTGTCCCATGCGTTTCCGGCATCGACGCGCGCGAGCGCAAAGAACCCGTCTCCAAAGGTTGGAGGCAGCTTCCCGAGCTGGTAGCGGTAGCCGAGGCTACCAATGCCGTAGTGGTTGCCACGCTTTTGGTAGGGAGCGTAACCCGCAAAACTGTCGATGCCCCCGATGTCGAACCAGGCGTAGAAGGGCAGTTCGGTTCCCAGGCTGCTTCCCCCGGATAGCTTCGGGATGATCGTGTGCGATCCGAACGTCATGGGCAGCTGGGCTTGCATCTTCACTTTGCTGAAGGTTTCGGACGAGCCCATGTCTTCGAACGCGAACAGGCCATCGAGATCGAGCTGGTAGCCCTTGGTGGGGAAGAAGGGGTCGTCGAGCTGGTTGAGCCGCAGGCTGGCCGTGGCGCCCGAGACGGTATCGCTCTCTGTGGGCAGGATGATGGGGCCGGCGTTGCCTTCGGCCCTGGCATGTCCGCCCAGCAGGCCGATGCGGAGTTCGCCATACTCGAAAAAGCTGAGTCCCGCGTCGAGCCTACCATAGGCGAGGTGCTGCTCGAGTTCAGCGATGTCCGTGTCCTTTTTGTAGAAAGGAATGTCCTCTCCCGTATAGGAAAAGGAGGGCGCGATGAACACGTGCTCCCCCCAGGAGACCGGCTGGTACCATTCGGCTTTGACGTAGCGCTTGTAGCCGCCCCCTTCGAGGTCGACCTGTATCTCCCCGCCCAGGGGGTTGAGCTGCGTGCGGGTATAGTTGAGTAGGAGGCTCCACAGCGCGGTGGTTCCGGTGGAAACCTCCACCTTCGTGCCGAAATGGAGGTAGGTCGGCCCCCAGAATTTTTCCGCGGTGTGGTAGGTGAGCGCATAGGTTCCGTTGGTGGGGACAAGGTCGTAGGTGACGGTCTGGAAGTCGCCCATGCCGTGGATGCGGTTGAGATCCTCGCGCACGCTTCCCATTTTCAGCGGCCCTTTCTTTGTCTTGATCCGGTCGCGGATGACCGTATCGGAAACCGTCTGGTTCCCGCTGATTGAAATATCGCTTATGACGACCTCTTCGGTTCGTGTCTTCCGTTGCTTCTTGAGGTACTCCCCGAAGGCATCGGCATCGACGGCATAGGGGGCAAGTTGCGAATGGAGTTTTTGGGCGGCTTCTCTTCCGACGGGGATGATTTCCTTGGCAAGGTGGAACTGGGAGGCGGAGGTGTCGAGGAGCTCCGGAGCAATGACGAGATCGGCGTGGGACAGCTGTTTCTCCTGCTCGGGACGCTGCATGAGCGAATAGGTGCGGGCAACCACTTCCCCGAGCGACCGGAAATCGTTTTGCATGTTTTTTCTGGCAGATGCGGCACCCACATCTACGGCAATGACGATGTCGGCACCCATGCCCTTGACCACATCGACGGGAATGTTGTCGAGGATGCCGCCGTCGACGAGCACCATGTCGCCGATGCGCACCGGGGTGAAGGCGCCGGGCACAGCCATGCTGGCCCGCATGGCGAGCGCGAGGTTGCCCGACTTGAGTATGATCGATTTTCCGCTGGGCAGGTCGGTGGCGACGGCGCGGTAGGGAATGTTTAGCCGATCAAAATCGGTGATGCCGGTGCTGTTGAGGGTAAAGCTTTCAAGCACATTGTTAAGCTTCTGGCCATAGGCTATGCCGGGGGAATAGACCAGATGCCAATCTCGGAACCCGAACTCCAGCCCCATAAAGCGTTGGTTGTCGAGTTTTCGGCGATAGTCGATAAATGGGTAGGGAGAGCGATCCTTGAGTACATTCCACCAATCCAGAGAGGTGAAGCGTTTTTCAATTTCCTTGGGCGACATGCCCGAGGCATACATGCCCGCTACCACTGCGCCCATGCTGGTGCCGCCGATGTAGTCGATGGGGATGTGCTGCCTTTCAAGCTCCTGCAACACGCCGACGTGTGCGAGACCCAACGCCCCGCCGCCACCAAGAACCAGTCCAATCTTCGGGCGTTCCCCCTCGCCGGCGTGCAGGCACGGCGGCAGGAACAGGAGGGTCGCAAAAAGCAGTCGAATAACCATGCGCCAATGTTAGCAAGGTTGCGCAACCCGTCCAACTCTTTTGACGGGCTTTTACCGGGCGCGGTTGTTTCCGTCGACAAAGACAACGACGGGTTCGAGCGCCTGAGCCTCGGCCTCGTCGTAGTTGCCGTAGGAGATGATGATGACCTTATCGCCGATGGCGGCGGTGCGCGCGGCCGGACCGTTGAGCTCGATCGTGCCGCTGCCGCGCTCGCCGGGAATCGTGTAGGTGATCAGTCGGTTGCCGTTGTTGAGGTTCACGACCTGCACCTGCTCGCCCGGCAGGATGTCGGCCATATCGAGCAGATCGCGGTCGATGGTGATGCTGCCTTCGTAGTACAGCTCCAGCCCCGTGATGGTGGCGGTGTGTATCTTCGACTTCTTCATGATCCGTTGCATGGCTCTTCCTCGGGTTCCAAAGCGGCGGATATTTGCCTCTTCAGCGGCTTGCGTCAATCCAATGTTTGGAACGATTTCTGCCTAGCTACCAAGACGTTCCGGCCGAGGGGTTCTCTGCCCGGGGTTTGGAGCGCGAACGAAAAATAAAGTTTTTTATGGATTTGTGGAGGAAAACAGGGAAAATGGACAGCATTTCGGAGTATTGGGTAGAGAGGTTGTGGCTTGATGGTTGAGAAGGTTCCATTTACGGAAAAGAGTCTGAAGGAGTGGGCGGGCTGGCGCGTGTTCCGCGACGGCAAGGGGCTCTTTTCCCGGGGGGTGGTGGACAAGGTGTCCTACGAGCACCCTATTGTCTCGGGACAGCTGAGCCTTGGGCCGCGCGGCATGCGTTCGCGCTTCAAGGTGCTCGACAACGGATTGGTGGACAACCTGTGCCCGTGCCGCGACAACCAGGAGCGCGGCCTGATCTGCGCACATCTGGTGGCACTTGGCCTGGAGGCGATCCGCTGCGGCGCCGATCCGGCGGAGGATGCGGAAAAGCAGGCGGAGGAGCGGCGGCTAGACCGTATCGCCAAGGCGGTGGAGGGGAGCCGCATCCAGCGCGTCAAGAAAACCGCCGAAGGTGCGGTGAAGGCGCATTTGGTTGTGGAGCTGGCCCGGAACTGGCCCGAGCAGGTCGCGCAGGGGTCGGTCGGCCTCTTGGTCGCGGTCGAATACGGCGGCGAGTGCAAGCCCATGGCGGATGTGCCGACCGACGTTCCCTTCTCCTTCACCCGCCGCGACGAACAGCTACTCGATTTTCTCGAAAGAATCTGTGGCGGCTCGCTCAAGGGCGAACTAAAAATTTCCATCTATGATTTGATCGACCTTCTGAACTTATTTAAAAAGCATTCCATCCATTGCGCCGGGCAGAAAAAGGGGTGTCCGGTTCATGCCGATGCCGTGGCGTCGGCGATGGAAATGGACATGGACCGGAAGAACGGCGAGCTGCTGCTGCATGTGTCGGTCGATCTCCCCGACGGGCAGGCCGAGCTTTTTCCGGTCTACATCGTTGGTGAGCACTCCGGCTGGGTGTTCAGCGGCGGGCATTTCTGGCCGCTGGACAGCATCCTGCCCAAATCGCTCCGCGAAATCTACGGCGGAAAAATGGTCATCCGCCGCGAAGGCGTCCCGGCCTTCCTGATGACGGAGCTGCTCCAGGTCGAGAAGGCCATGCCGGTTCGCACCGCCATCACGACCGACCTGTTCCACATGAAGCCGGCCAAGCCGAGCTTCCACCTGGTGCTCAAGGGCAGCCAGGCCTCGCTCGCCGCAACGCTTTTCGCCCGCTACAACGACGAAATCGAGCTCGTGGCCGGGCGCGCCGACATGCGCGGCAATTTTGCCATCCCCGACCCGCGCGACCTCCTGCGCTACCGCATCCGCAACATGGCTGCGGAAAAGAAGGCGGTCCAGAAGCTCGAAGCCGTCGGGTTCAAGGGTCGGGCGGGAGACACGCTCCGCAACATTGTGGGGCCGCGCGAGGTGCTCAATTTCCTCGGCAGCGGGGTACCGAAGATCCGCCGCATGGGCTGGAAGGTCGAGATGGAGGGGCGCATCAAGCCCTTTGTCGAAACGGCCGAACGCGTCTCGCCCATCGTCCATGTGGACGAATCCGAATCTGGCGACTACTTCGACGTCTCCTACGAATACGAGGTTGGTTCCGGCAGTATTTCCGACCGCGACATCCAGCGGGCGCTGATGAAGGGCGACTCGTTTATCGAGCGCGATGGCCGCACCATCCTGCTCGATACCGATGCCGTCCAGCAGGCCTTTGAGGTCTTCAACGACTGTGCGGTGGGCGATGCGGGCAAGCCTGGCAGCTTCCGGATGCGCGGCATCTACGGCAGCTACGTCGAGGCATCGATCGATGCCCTCGGCGGCATTGGGATCGAGGCGACGCCCGCCTGGCTGGAGCGGGCCCGGCGGCAGAACGAGCAGGAGTCGGTCGAGCCCGTCGAACTGAGCCCAAACTTCAACGCCGTCCTGCGCCCCTACCAGCAGGAGGGGGTCAACTGGCTGCGCTTCCTCGAAAACCGGGGCTTCTGCGGAATCCTGGCCGACGAAATGGGGCTGGGAAAAACCATTCAGACGCTGGCCTGGATCCAGCTCGGCCGCGCCGACGAACACCACCGGGGCAAGCCTGCCCTGATTGTCTGCCCCACCAGTCTGGTGGAAAACTGGAAGGAGGAGGCCAACCGCTTCACGCCCGACCTCAAGGTGCTGCTACTCCACGGAACCGACCGCCACCGCCGCTGGAAAAACATCGAAAAATCCGACATCGTCATCACCTCCTACGCCCTGATGCGGCGCGACATCGAAAAGCATCTGGAGCACACCTACTCCATCGCTATCCTCGACGAGGCGCAGCACATCAAGAACCGCACCACCCAGAACTCCCTGGCCGCCAAGAAAATCCAGGCCGACCACCGCCTCGTGCTCACCGGCACCCCAATCGAGAACGGGGTCTCCGACCTCTGGTCGATCATGGACTTTCTGATGCCCGGCTATCTCGGGAGCCACAAGGATTTCCACGAATTCTACGAACTGCCCATCCTCAACGGCGGTGCCTTGGGCGACCACGCGCAAACCACCCTGCGGCGCAAGCTGCACCCCTTCCTGCTGCGCCGTCTCAAGAAGCATGTGGCCAAGGATCTCCCGCCAAAGATCGAGCGCGTTGCGCCGTGCAAGCTCACCCAGGACCAGCACAAGGTCTATGTCCAGCTATTGGAAGAATCCAGACGCAGGATTTCCGACATGGTTGAAAAGGAAGGCTTCAACAAGAGCCGCATGGAAATCCTCAAGACGCTCCTGCGCCTGCGGCAAACCTGTTGCCACATCGACCTGCTCAAACTCGACGGGGTCAAAAGCAAGCACCCCTCCGCCAAGATGGAACTCTTCTTCGAGCTGCTCAACGAAGCGCTCGACAGCAAACACCGCGTGCTCGTCTTTAGCCAGTTCACCTCCATGCTCGCCATCCTCCAGAAGGAGATGGCCGAACGCGACCTGAAATACTGCTACCTCGACGGTAGCACCAAGGATCGCCAGGACGTCGTCAAGAAGTTCAACAAGGACCACTCCATCCCCGTGTTCCTCATGAGCCTCAAGGCCGGCGGTACCGGGCTCAACCTCACCGGCGCCGACATGGTGATCCACTTCGATCCTTGGTGGAACCCCGCCGTCGAAGCCCAGGCCACCGACCGCGCCCACCGCATCGGGCAAAAGCGTACCGTCTACTCCGTCAAGCTCGTCGCCAAGGGCACCGTCGAGGAAAAGGTCGTCGACATGCAGAAGCGCAAGCAAGGCAT
>WFRA01000284.1 GCA_015486775.1 Kiritimatiellales bacterium
CGTCCCGCCGTTGATCGTCGTATCCGTGAAGTGGTGGTCCGACCATTGGGTGATGTTTGCGGTTCCGCCATTCTGGACGACGGATGAAACGGTGGCGGGTGCCGAGAGCGAAACATTCCGGGTGCCCGCGTCGTTGAAGACTAGGCTTCCGATGGAGCCTCCCGAGATATCGGCATCCACATCCTCGGCGCCGCTCAGGATGACGCTACCAAAATCGCCACCGGAAATGTTGGCCGTACTTTTCCCCTGGAAGCCGGCAACGTCCGTGGTGATGGTTCGGAACTCGGCGCTATCGAACCGCCCACTGCTAATGTTTGCGACCGAATCATAATAGATGCTTCCAAAGAAAAGCCCCCCGGCTCCTCCGCTAAAATCGCCGTCGGAAATCGCAACATTGCTATCCCAGAAGGTGGCACCATACCCGCCCGAAGCCGCAACACCATTCGTGGAGCCTACCGCCCCGCCGATGAATGTTCCACCGGAAATATTCACGGCGGATACGGAACCCACATAGACTCCGCTTCCGCCGTAGGCAATCACATCGCCAGCGGTGTTTCTGTTCACGGCCGTTCCGCCGGCCCCGCCCGCAAAGGTGCCGTTCGTTATGGAAAGGGTTCGTGGCGACTCCCTATACATGAACCCCTCGAAGACATACAAACCGTGTCCGCCGCGGGCACCATTCTGTGTTCCTGAAAGGACAGTGGAGAGGAATCCCTCCTTGACATTGGAGTTGAACGTGGCACTTCCCCCCTTGCCGCCTTGGTAGGTTCCTTCGGCAATCTCTATATTTGCAGGGTTATTGGCATCGGCAGCACTATTAAACTCGATATGAACCCCGTCACCGCCAAATGCCTTACCTTTACCTTCGCCGTTGCTGATCGTTCCGCCGTCGCCACCCGTTGCCGCAACACCTGCAGCGAGGCTAAGATCGGTTGGCCCCGAAGAGGCCGAAAGCTGCAAACCGTGCCCCGCATTGGCTTCCGGAGACGAACTCGTGCCCACCGCAATGGTTCCGCCAGCACCGCCCTGCAGGGTAGTGTCCGAAATGGTGGTCGATCCCGTATTGTCGACCCGCAGCCCCGAACCGCCGCTTTCGGTGATGACGGAGCCGGTCTCGGTCGTTGTCCCGCCCGAGCCACCGGTCAGAGTCGATCCTGAAACCTGCAAATCGGAGACATTTTCAATATTGGCCGCATGGTTGGTCGGATATGCCCCGCTCCCCACAAGCTGGACATCCACAATGTTGGTCGACTGCGCAAAAGCCAAGGTGCAGGAAGCCGCCATCACCACAAAAACACTAAAAAACCTGTTCATCATTCCCCCTCGAAAATTTATGGATTGAGTTACAACAGAACACGCTCTCATAAAGGAAAAGCGATGTCATGCGAAAAGTGGGGAAAATGTATGAATCCGCAATCTAACCGATTGCGCATGGAGTAATGGATGAACGGATGGTTGGATGACTAAAAACGCGGCTCCATGGCAAAATGGATGGCATGTCACCCAAATGGTGACACGATGTCCGGTACACCATCGGTTTCCCCCAACAATCCACTCTTCCAAACATCCAGTAATCCAGGCCGTAAGGCTACGGTTCTTATCCCCACAACCCTGACATCAGATTTGTTGATGCTTGGATTTCATAAAAGGCATTAGAGCTACTTTCCCATGCGAGCAATGTAGTGTTGGAGGCTTGATTAAATTCGAAATAAGAAAACTCAGGAGATTGGGCATAGGTAGTTCCGATCGAGCGCTATCGCAAAAAATCAAAAAGAGATCAGGAAAGGATATCGGTTCGTTGTTTTGTTCTTTGTGTGCGGGGATTTCTTTTCAAGCCGAGCCAGGGCTCGATGTTCCCGGGATGCCGGAGCCGGTGCCAGTTCCATTATTTTAGTGCTGAGGAGCCGAGAGATTCAATATTTTCCTCTGCCCACTTCAGCAGAAAGGCTCTTTCCAGACACAGGAAGATTTTGAGTAGGCTCATTCATGGGGAGCTTTTCAAAAGAACAGGATGCCGGCGATGGCGGAACCGGCGACGAGCCAGGCGGGATGGACTTTCCACTTGGCGATCAGCAGGCAGCAGACCCCGGCAATGCCGATGGCGACCCCGTTGACGACCGCCACGCGGCCAATCTGCCACGCGGCGGCTGCGATCAGCCCGACGACCGCCGGGCGCAGGCCGCGGAACATGGCCTGCGCGAGAGGGCGTTCGTAGAAGTGGATAAAGAAGAGCGCTAGCAAAACCATCAACCCCATGCCGGGTAGCGCTACCGCGAAGGTCGCCACCAGCGCGCCGGGCACCGAACCCATCTGGTAGCCGACAAAGGTGGCCATGTTGATGGCGATCGGCCCGGGCGTGCTCTGCGATATGGCGATCAGGTCGGTAAAGCGTTCGGTGGTCATCCACCCGCGCTCGACCACCTCCTGCTGGAGAAAGGAGAGGATGGCGTAGCCGCCGCCGAAGCTAAAAAGCCCAATGGTAAAAAAGGTGGTGAAGAGTTCAAGCAACGCCATCACGGCCGCACCTCCTTGCGGAAGAGCAATAGCCCCAGCAAGGCACCCGAGACAATCATCAGGATCGGCGAGCCGTGCAGCCCGGCAATCGCGAGGAAAGACCCGACCGCAATGGCGGCCTTGGCAGGGGATGTCACCGATTTTTTGCCCACGTTCCAAACCGCCATAACGATCATCGCCACCACGGCGGCGCGGATGCCGGCGAAGGCCTTCTGCACCCAGGGATTGTCCAACCATTGGACAAAAAAAGCGGAGACGAGCAGGATCACCAAGAGCGACGGCGCGGCCATCCCCGCCGCCGAAACGACGGCACCGGGGATCCCGCGCTTGCGGTAGCCGATGAGCGTGGCGGAATTGATGGCGATGATGCCGGGAATGGACTGGCCGAGCGCATAGTAGTCGACCAGCTCCTCGTCGGAGATCCAACCTCTGGAATCGACCAGCTCGCTCTTGAGCATCGGGAACATCACATATCCGCCGCCGACGGTGATGGCGCTCACCCGCGCAAATACGGAAAACAGGCCAACGAGCGTTGGCCTGCCATTTTTTCCAGTCCTTGGAAGCGGGCTGAATCCGTGGTTCTTCATTTTTGTTTTCTTGGGTTCTCCATGAAATAGAGATGGCCATCCTCGGAGCCGACGAGCAGGTCGGGAACACCGTCCTTGTTCCAGTCGACGACGGTGGGGCTGGAGGTGTGGCCGGAAATCTTGCGGGGGTTCATTGTGCCCATGTTCTTGAGCACCACCTTGCCGTCGCGCTCGCCTAGGTTGCGGTAGAAGTCGGCGTTGGTGCTGTTAAAGAGCAGGTCGAGCCGCCCGTCGCCGTCCCAGTCCACGACCTGGAGCTTGCGGCGGCCACTGTGCCCGGCCCGCTTTTTGTTGAGGCGCAGGAGCCGCCCCTTTTCATCCACAAAGATGCGCCTGCCTGGCAGGAGCACCAGCCTGCCGCCACGCTTTTGCCGCTCGAAGAAGGCGAGGTAACCTTCGTGGTCGAGCATGACCAGATCCATCAGGCCATCCTTGTTCCAGTCGACCATCATCGGGGTGGTGCGCCACTGGGTGACCAGGTTTTTGCCTTTGGGGTTCCACCAGTTCCACTCCGGCTTGGGGGTTGCCCCCTTCCATTCGACCACAACCGGCCGCGCCGCCGCCAGCCTGGGGTGTTTTGCGGTTCCAATGTTTGGAAACCAGACGATTTTTCCCCAGATGGAATTGGCCATGATGTCGGGCAGCCCATCGCCATCCCAGTCGGCCACGGTCTGGGTGGTGTAGCCCCACTTGGCTTCCGCCGGACCCTGGATGCTGCCGTTTTTCCCGGCCTGGAAGCGGATCGTCTTGCCGTCGGCCTTGAGCCGCACCGGCTCGGCAAAGCGCGGCACGGCACCGCCGCCAAGGTTTTCGATGAAGCCGATGTATCCGGCGGTGCAGCCGCAAATGATATCGTCGTCGCCGTCGCCATCCCAGTCCACGCCAAAGGGGGTGGCGAGCGCGCCAAACTTCACGAACTCCGCCTTTTGCCGGAAATAGCGCGGTGCCTTGAAGACCGGAACACCATCCTTGATCTTGCCGGTGTGTTCGATGAACGCCACGCGGCCATCCTCGTCGCCGCAGATCAAATCCATGTCGCCGTCGCGATCCCAGTCGAACGCCACCGGCAGGATCATCTGCAGATCCATCGTCAGCGGCTTGTTTCCAAGCATCAGCTTTTTGCCCTCGGCATATTTTGGCTGGGTGCGGGTTCCAATGTTTGGAAAATAGGTAAAGGTGTCGCGGAACTCGCCGCAGAGCAGGTCGAGATCGCCGTCGCCGTCAAAGTCGGCAAAATTGGGCGAAGGCCAACCAAAGGTGTCGATCTTCTTCCCGCCCGCGAGAACCGGCCGGGGCTTTCCAAAGGCTGGACGGTCGTTGGTGCCCTCGTTGCGCAGCCAGCTCACGTAACCGTGCAGCGGCCCGTTGGTCCAGACCCCCTCGGAGGTGTAGGCGTCGTCCCAGCCATAGTCGCCCCAGTCGCCGTAGCCCACAACGAGATCCAAGATTCCGTCGCCGTCGTAGTCCACCCGCTTCCACTGCTTGGCGCGGAGCTTGCCCTTGGCGATGTAGAGCCCGTTGGTGTCCACGCCCATCGGCACCCCCTCGTCGATCCCGGTCTTTAAAAAGTCTGGATGCGCCAGATTGGGCGAGAGCACCACTGGCTTGCCGTCGACATAGGAGACCTGGACATTGTGGGTGCCCTTGCTGATCCGCACCGCCGACTCGAACACCGGCATTTTGACGTTGCCCTGCTTGTTCTCGAAAAACCAGGTCCCGTTGTACGGCCTGTCCGGACAATCCACCACCAAGTCAAAATCACCGTCGCCGTCAAAATCCATCGGCAGCGGCCAGGCCCAGAGACCGACGGCCAGATCGACCTCCAGCCCCGGGTTGTTGTACTTGATCCGTACCAGCGTCTCCTCCGAAGCGAGCGCGGCCTGAACCAAGGTGGCGGCCACCATAAAAACAGCTGCAATCCTATTCATTTTATTTCCTTTTCCACACGGGAATCCGCAAAACCTCCGCTTTGCGGATTCCGGTTGACATATTGTTTGTAGATCCAAAGCAGGTTGTCACTTTGGAACAGGGAACCAAAGTGAAAAAGAGCACAATAACGAGGTGCGGCGAGGCGTTGGCGAAGTCGCCAAGGCAGGGTTGCTTCAGCGGGATGCCGACAATGCATGCTCCCGGCACCCCGCAGGAGGGAGTGTGAACGGTTCCCATTTATTTTTATGGCTAGAGCATTTAACGGTTGAGACGCCATACTAACCTTTTTGTAGAAGCGACGTCCTCGTCGCTTGCCCATAAACAAAGAACGCGACGAGGACGTCGCGTCTACGACATTTCATTCGTGAAATGCTCTAGCTTGGGGGCAAGGTGGCGAGATCGATCAAAAAAAGCTGCGCGGGCTTCCCTTCCCCCGCCCGGCTTTCAAAGACAAGGGTATTGCCATGCGACCACTTCACATTCGAAGGGCGGTACTGCCCTTTGGAGGTCAGGCGACTTGAAAACAAATCGTTCAGCCGGGTGGTGAAAACCGATCCGTCGTGAATATAGGCTATCACCTTCCCGGCGGAATCCACGGCGACGGTGCTCACAACATCCGAATCAAAGAAGGTAATTTGCCGAAGCGAACCCCCAAGGGTTGGAACGGAGTAGACCTGATTCACTCCATTGGTGTCACGGGCCAAAAAGAAGATGCGGGCACCATTTGGCGAGCTACTTAGCCAGAAGCGCGGCTTGCGGGAGAGCTTCGGCGAACCCGGTTGCTGGAAATCGGTCAGCCTGCGTATCGTTGCGCCTTTTGGTGGAAAAGGAAAGTGACTTTGGGTTCCGGCAAGCGGACGATCCGTCCCCTGCGCCTCCAGGGTTTCGGGCACATCGACCAGAAACAGATCGGTCACCAAGGTTCCGTCGGCGGACAGGTGGTCGCCCTTGAAAGCGACGGCACGTCGGCTACCCGGAAATTCCACCCAGCAGTCTTCATACGCCCGCGAGAGTTCTCCGGAGCCGGGTTTCGGGTTTCTAGTCACTGGAACGAGCAATACGCTAAACCATTCGCCATCGTGGTTTTCGATGTTTTCATCCACGGCCACTTTTTTCCAATGTCTGGAAACACCGATGGTACGCAAATCCGGGGAGACGAGCATGTCGTTGTAGGTAAAGGCGATCCAGTTTCCATCACGGCTGAACTGGTGGCAGTGGGTACCGCCCCGCAAGGCACCTTCGGTGAACGGCGGAGTGACATCCCGCGCATCGAGAAAGACCGGTTTGTTCGGTTCCGAGTCTTCAACCATGACCGCGCTGCGCCGCCAAAACTCATACTTGCGCTCCGCCGTCGCGTTGCGCGGGCCGTGGATGAAAACCACGCGGTTGCGGGTTTGGCAATAGCTCGCCGTGCCGCAACCTGGACCGAACGGGGTTTGGTTTTTGATGCGGTAGAGCGTTTTTGTTTCGCCGGTGCAGACATTGACTTTTTCAACCACTTCGTTGAGATGGTTCGGTCCGCAGGTATAGACCACCCATTGGTCGTTCGGAGACCAGACATTGTAGACACCGAGTAGATGGTCGCGGTTGTCAAAAGTGATCTGCCGCACCTCTGCCCGGACACTGCCGCCGAAAAGCACTAGCCCCGCCGCTAAACTGATTTGTTTGAAAATAACCATAATAATACCTTGTTAAACTAGACCAATGGCTTCTTGTCCTGATCCCAGACGGTGAGGTTGGTGAAGTCGGTCCGCTGCGTGCGCCAGATAAATTTTGCCGCTAGCACGCCCACCAGGATGGTGATGGTATTTCCGACGATGGCGGTGTAGTAGAGATCGAAGGGGATGCAGAGCGATTCGGGTAGCATGTGCTTGTCCGAGAGCAGGGCGTAGCCGGAAAAGAGCATGTTGCAGACAATGCCCGCCCAGATGGCGCGGGAGTCGGCCAAGCGGGTGAGCATGCCGATGAGGAAGATGCCTGCCAGCCCGCTGATGGTTAGC
>WFRA01000285.1 GCA_015486775.1 Kiritimatiellales bacterium
CCCCGGTCTGGTTTGTGGCGGGGTTGCCTCGGAAGCGGTACGAAGCCGCCTTGAGGGAAAAGGATGGCGGCTTGTCTTTTTTGAGCCGCATTTCCGGATACCGCGTCCAGGTTTTCGACGATGGGGAGAATGTCCATATCGGGATCGAGCTACCTGCCAACGGGGGGGATGAACAGAAGATCCGCAAGGCGCTGGCCGGGATTGCGCGGTGCTTTTCCGCTAGGGCGTACCCGGACCTGAAAAGCCGGGCCAGGGACATCCGGGCGGCGGCAATGCGCGGAATCGACGGAGCGGCGGAATGGAAAGATGCACAGGTGCGCGACGTGCCTTCCGTTGGCGGGACAGAGATTCCCGGGTTTGTCGCGGTCAAGATCATGGCAGGGAAAACAACCTTTGCGGACGATTCCTGCTCCCACCTCCGCAAACAGCTTGCCCTCTCCGAAGCGTTTTTCCGCTCCTACAAATGCTTTGCGGGCATGGCCATCCACTACTACAAGACCTTCCGCGAGAAAACGGAGCAGGATGCCTCCATCAACCTCTAACTCCGGGCGACCCTATCTATGAGCAATTCCTCTTTTGAAATGTTTTCCCCCCTGGCGGCGGTGGACTGGTATGTGATCGCGGCCTTCTTTGCCGTGACGCTGTTCATCGGCCTCTATTTTTCCCGTCGCGCCACATCGGGGATGGCCGACTATTTCGTGGCGGGGCGCAAGATGACCTGGTGGGTGGCGGGGACTTCGATCGTGGCCACGTCGTTTGCGGCGGACACCCCGCTGGTGATTGCGGGCTGGATGCGGACATCCGGACTGGAGCGAAACTGGTTCTGGTGGGGCGGCATCATGGGAATGATGCTGTGTACCTTCTTTTTTGCTCGGCTATGGCGGCGGGCCGACATCCTGACCGATGTGGAGTTCAACGAGCTGCGCTATGGCGGGAAGCCGGCGGCGGGGCTTCGGATCTTCCATGCCAGCTACCGGTCGCTTATCCAGAACACGCTGGTGATGGGCTGGGTTACGCTGGCCATGACCAAGATCCTCGAGGTGACGCTGAATATTCCCACCCTGGTTTTCCTGGATGGCCACTGGCTGCCGATGCTGGTGGAAAAGGGAATGGCGTTGCCCGACGCATCGCTCATCGCCCACTGGCCAGTACTTGGCGCGGCGGTGATTCCCGCCAAGGCCACGGGGATCATCCTGTGCCTTGGGGTCGCGGCGTTCTACAGCGCGGTGTCCGGTCTCTGGGGCGTCATGGCCACGGATGTTTTCCAGTTCGCCGTTTCCATGCTGGGCGCTATTTTGCTGATGTATTTTTCGCTCCACACGGCGGGCGGGCCGAAGAAAATGCTGGAGCGGGCCCGCGCGGCGGTGTCGGAAGGGCAGGTGGTCAACCATGCATTCACCCCCCGGCGCACGACAGAATACGATCCGGCCTGTGCGGCGGCCAACCTGATCAAACCATCGCCGGACGGGGCTTCCTGGCGGTGGGACGCCGATGGTTTGACCGCCGGAGAGGTGGCGGATCGCCTGGAGGCGGTGGACAGGAAAACTTCGGCAGCGGCGGCGGAAAAGTGGAAGGATGCCTATACGATTCCCTTTTCGGTCCTGACCGATTTCGATGCGGTCGATGCGCTGGTGGAGGCGGGGGCACTGGTGCGGGATCGCGACGAAAAGGGCTCACCGCTCCCCTATCTCCGCTTGGCCAGCCTCGACCCCGACTCCCTTCGGCTCCCTTCCGCCGAAACCGGGGAGGTCATGGCGGCATGGCGGAAGGACAAGGTGGTGGATTCCCGGAAAATCGCCAGCTTTCTTCCCCCCTTCGACCTGCGCGGCGGCGGGCTTATGGCGGTATGGTCGCTGGTGGTGTTCCTGGGGTTGCAGTGGTGGGTCGGCGGGGAAGGCGGGGGCTTTCTCGCCCAGCGGCTCTTTTCCTGCAAGAACGAGAAGCACTCCGTTCTCGCGATGCTGTGGTTCAATTTCCTGAATTTTGCCGTCCGCCCCTGGCCGTGGATCGTGGTGGGCGTTGTTTCGCTCTTTTTGATTCCGGACATCACCCGCTATGGAACCGGCTACGACCAGGAGCATGCCTATGTGGTGATGATGATGAAGCTGATGCCGGTCGGCCTGAAGGGGCTGATGGTGGCCTCGCTGATGGCGGCCTACATGTCCACTATCTCCACCCACGTGAACTTTGGCGCCTCCTATGTAGTGAACGATCTGTACAAGCGCTTTTTCCGGCGGAACGGCACCGAGAAGGGCGATGTCCGCGTTTCCCAAGTCGCCTCGATCCTGCTGGCCGCCTTGGCGGGGGTCTACGCCTTCTATTCCAAATCGGTTTCAACCGGCTGGTTCACCATGTTCGAGCTGATGTCCGGAACGGGGTTCGTGGTCTTGTTGCGCTGGTACTGGTGGCGCATCAGCGCTTGGTCTGAGCTCTCGGCGATGGCCTCCTCGTTGGGGCTGTACATGCTGATGAACAACACCCATGTTTTCCACACGCTTTTCAGGTGGATCGGGGCACCGGAATACCTACTCGACGAATATGCCGTCCGCTTCACCATCAATATTGCCCTGACCACCGCCATTTGGCTTACCGTGACCTTCCTGACCCCGGCGGAGAAAGAGGACAAGCTGGTGAATTTCTACCGCCGCATCCGTCCCCCCGGCTGGTGGAAGGCGATTGCGGACAAGGCCGGACACCCGGAGCACCTGCGGGTTGGCCGGGTGGAATGGACCTGCTGGGCGCTGGGCGTGACGGGGCTGTTTTCGATGATCATCGCCATTGGAAAGTGCTGTTTTGGCCTATATCCGGGGGCGGTTCCGTACGGCGTCTATTCGGTAGTGGCCACCGTACTGATTCTCCGCTTTGTCCAGAGGATGGACTGGACCATGGCGGAATCCAAAGAAGATAGGAGCTTGAAATGCGAATGAAAGGTGTGTGCAACGCTATTCCCGAGGAAACGCCGGATACGGCGGAGGAGTTGAATCCGGCAGAGGCGCTCTCCCGCCGCTTCGACGAAATGGTTCAGGCATCCCGGCGCGTGTTGGATGATTCGGACGAGCGTGCCCGGCGGGGGGTTCCCGGCCATGGCTTCTTCCTGCCTGATGGGCGGGTGCTTTCCCTCGATCGGCCATTCGGGGATTCCCGCTATCCGCTGGGATTCGATGGGTTCAATTTCTGGATCTACTCCTCGGGTATGATGCACTGCAACGACGGCCTCTTTTCCGTTTTCCTAAAGCCGAAGGAGGGAGCCGATCCCAACATTGCCTTCTTCGGCGGGCTCAGGGGAAAGGGCGCACCGGTCCCATTGCTTTCCGTCCCCCGCACCGATGCGGCGACGGAACGCTATCAGGTATTCGATGGCGCCTCCTCGTTCCATGTTGTCGATGCGGACGGCATCCGCTACGGCGTTCGCGTATTCGTGGCGCGCGACAACGCCATCTGTTTTTCGCTCTCCGCCTCGAACCGGTCGGAGTCGTTGCGCAAGTGCTACCTCTCCTCCTACCTCAACCCGTTTATGCGGCACCAGATTTATGAAAGCGACGAGGATCGCTGGTTCAAGCAGGTCGAAGTTTTTCCAAACACTGGATTATCCGGCTTCCTCGCGAGTGTGGACGAGGATGAGGATCGGTTCCATTCCGTCACCAACTATGGAACCCTGCAACGCGGTTTCTGCGGAAGCGCGGGCGCCCGTTTGCTTGGCTCCGAAGAGACGGCCTCGCGGAACCAATATGTCGGGGAATCGAAGACGCTGCAACGGCCACACGGCGTTGCCGACGAATGCTTTGGCGGCGACTCCGGAAAACCCCAGCTGACGGCGACGTTTGTGGTCGATGCGATTGCCGGGGACCGGATCGACCTGGAGCTCGAAAGCGGCGCGTGCGCGAGGGTGGATCTGGTTTTCCGCTACACGCGCAACGAAACGCTGGCTCGCAAACGCGTGGCGGCGCTGGCCGATCCAGGACAGATCGATCTCGATCTGCAGCAGGTTGAGCGGGAAGAGATCCAGAGACAGGAAGGAATAAACTGGCAGGTTTCTGGAGGCGGCGGCACGCTCCGGCCGGAAGCCTTCAACGTGTTTTCCCGGCACCTGAAAAACCAGGTTGCATTCTGCTCGCTCATCAAGGGATATGTGCAGCTGTGCGAGAATTCCCTGATCGGTATCCGGGATGTGTTCCAAGCACTTGAGGCTCTGTCGTTCTGGCAGCCGGAGGTGGCCCGGCACAAGATGCTGGAGGCACTCGGCTATACCGCGCCGGACGGCCGCTGCTTCCGCCAATACTCGTGCCCCTCCGCCGACGGCACGCCGGGGCGTATGGATCTGCGCCCCTTCATCGATCAGGGCGCATGGGTCATCTCCGCCATCTCGACCTATCTCAAGACTTCCGGGGACTGGAAGTTTCTCGCCGCGGAATGCGGATACCACGAAATTGTCGACGAGCCTTCCGGAATCGTGCGGCAGACGGAGGCGCGGGATACGGTATTGGACCATCTGCTCCGGATTCTCGACTATCTTCTGGGCCACCTCGATCCGGAGACCCGCTGCATCCACGCCCTCTACGGGGATTGGAACGATTCGCTCGACGGCCTGGGGATTTCGCAAGATCCGGAAAAGGAATTTGGCACCGGGGTGAGCGTGATGGCGACCTTGCAGGTTTTTGAAAACCTCCATGCCATGGCCGAAATGCTTGGGCGGGTAAACCGCGCGAAATTCGCGGAACGGATCGCCTCCTATCGGGAAGCGGCAGAGAGAATTGCGAATGGGCTGGAGCGCTACGCCGTGGTCGAGTCAGCGGAGGGGAAACGGCAGATTCTCCACGGCTGGGGCGACCGGCGAAGCTACTTTGTGGGTTCCTTCCGCGATCCAGACGGCGTGCCGAGGGACGGACTCACATCGAATGCCTTCTGGGTGCTGAGCGGTCTGTGGAAGCAGGAAGACGATCCGGAAAAACGGGCATCCATGAAAAAGACGATCCTGGATGCCTTCGATCGGCTGGATTCCAAGTATGGCTTGAAAACATTCGAACCTGCTTTCCCCCGCGATATCGAGGGGGTGGGGCGTATCGGGAAGCTCCCGGCCGGGACGGCCGAGAACGGCGCGGCCTATATCCACGCCACCCTTTTTGGAATCCAGGCGCTCTTCGGAATGGGCGAGCCGGAGCGGGCATGGCAACAACTCCGCAAGGTGCTACCCTTCACGGAGCTTCACCGGAACCTGAGCCATTCGCCTTTCGTGATGCCGAACTCCTACGGGTACAACCCCGGAAAACAGATCGACGGCCAGAGCATGAACGATTGGCAGACGGGTAGCTCGAACGTCCTGATGAAGGTGCTGGTGCGCAACGTGTTTGGTTTCGAACCCAGTTTCGAGGAGGCTTGGATCCAGCCGGCCAAATATTTCCCGTTCGGGCGGTTTGTATTCGAAACCGAGTGGGCGGATTGCAGGCTGGTTGTGGAGTACGAGAACCGGGGGCTGGGGGAACGACGCTTTGAATGGGATGGCGAGGAGGCCGCTTCCGTGTTCGATCCAATCCTTGGAACCCGGAAGCTTTTGCTTTCCCGCAAGGGGCTTGGGCGGAACGCCCGGATTCGCGTGGTGGACTGATCCGGCGCTACAAAAGCACCCCTTTGCGTAGCGACGGGGCGAGGGAGAGTTCCTGCAGGTGGGGAACAATGGCTCCCTTCGCCAGAGTTTCGGTCTCCATGGCCATGAATTCGATGGGAACCGGCGGGAAGTCCCCCGGCAGCCCCATGGCGGCCTTCCGATCCCTGAAATAGCTCGACTGCGCCCTTTCCCTCAGCATTTTACCGATCAAGGAATCGGTCTCCGGGATATCCGTTCCAACGATGACCTTGCCGGGGTTGAGAAAGTCGATCCCCCGGGAGACCACTTCGGCAAAATCCTTCGCAAACGCATCCCATACCGGCCTGTAGATGCCGGGGTTCCGAAGGCTGGATGCAACCAGATCCTCTATGGTGCCGGGAGGATCGTCCCCGATGATCGCACGCGCCCGCTCCAGCGGGTGGGCGACATCCACATGGATTTCCCCGGCGCGGTTCCCGCTTCCGATGTAGGCCCGTCCATCGAGCACGATTCCGCACCCCAGCGATGTTGCGCCGTTGGGATGCGGCTGGAGAAACTGCACGAGGACAAAAAGAAGCGAGCGTGCCGCCTGCGAATCCTCCTGCCTGTTGGAAGCGGCCAGCGCCCCGGCCAATGCGTTGTTGAGTACGCGAACATCCGTTCCGAGGCGGTCAGACACAGCTTCGGCTAGCCCCATGTTGTGCCAGCCCATCGGCCGCGACAGGAGAACCCGCCCGGTTCCCATATCGACGATTCCCGGCAGGGCAACGCCTATCCCGGCCAGGCGGTCGCGCGGCACCCGGGTCTCCGAGCACAGTACCTCGACGGCCGACGCAATGGCCTCGACCACGGTTCCGGGGCGGGTGTCCGGCAGGGGGCGGTGGGTCTTTGCCAAGGTGTTGCTCGTGAAGTTGACCAGAACGGCGTTTAGGCCATCCTCCTCGACCTCGATTCCCACGGCATACAGCCCCGAGGGGTTCAGTTCCAGCAAGGTGGGTTGCCGCCCGCCGGTCGAGGATCCAAGCCCCGTTTCGATGACCAGCTTTTCGTCGATGAGCTGTTGCACGATGGCGGAGATGGATGCCGCGCGGATGCCGGTCTGTTTCGAGAGATCCGCCCGCGACAGCGGCCCCTTGCGCTTGATCAGGTCCAGAAGGATGGACATGTTGATCTTCCGGTTGAGCTGTGGCTTCCCGCTGAGCGTTGTGTTGTTCGTCATGTAGATGGCGTTCCCGTCGTTCCTCCCCCCGCATCGGGGAATACTTTCTTTTGTACCCGGCATAAGGGGAATGTTCCAGTAAAATCGCGTTGTTTCGGGAGGGCACCGAAAAAAAACCAAATTAGCGCTGGACATAGTTTGGATTCCGAATTAAGTTTCTTCCCGCAATGGAGAAAGGGGCGGCGCGGTGCCTCCCCTCCCAACAACCGATAAAAAAGGTGGTGCACTCATGAACAGGACATACAGGATCATATTGGCACTGGGTCTCGCGGCCTCGATTGCCCATGCAGGCTGGAATGACAACTTCGATAACGAGTCTCCAGCGGAAAACACGGTTCCCGCCGGATACGCCGGTGTTTGGGGCGTGGGAACCCTGGACAAGGGAATTACGGATCTGGCGGACAGCGGCAGCGTGTCGCCGCCGAACGTCGCATACATTGCGGTAGGGTTCGACGGCAACGGCGGCTTCCGGTCGATCCTGTTGCACAGCGAAGTGGCCGCCATGGATCTTACCGGTGGGACGGTTTCGGTGCAGCTTTCGACCGATGTCGATATTTCCTCCGGTGCGGGGGTCGTGGGCTTTCACCTGTACGACGCCGATGGAACCGAATTCGGAACCATGCCGGAAGAGCGGTTCGCCCCTTCCACTTCGTTCTCGGAATTCACCCAAGATGTTTCCGCACTCACGAATGTCATTGCTTGGGGGGGCACCCCCACGCTGGACACGACCAACATTGTCAAATATGCCCTCGATATTTTCGATCCGTCCAACGGAACGCAAACCGTGGTTTTCTACATCGACGACTTCAAGGGAGAGGAAAAGGTAATTCCACCGTTCGAGGGCGATGTCGGCCTCGGTCTGGACTTTGACGGCAGTGCCGTGGGTCTTTCTTGGTTTGCGGGATACGGATCATCGTACCAGCTCCAATATTCGGAAGACCTCCAGACCACGAACTGGGTTGACTTCGGGACGGTTGTCGAAGGAAACGACACGACCAACCATGTGACCGATCCGGCAACCAATTCGTACCGGGTCTACAAAGTGAAAATCATTCAATAAATAGTCTAATGGGCCGCGCAATGAAGCGCCGCCCAAACCACAAGGAGACACACCATGAACAAGAAGTATAAAATCATATTGGCGCTGGGTCTTGCGGCCTCGGCTGTCTATGCGGGCTGGCTCGACAATTTTGACAGCGAGGCACCCGCCGACAACACGGTTCCCGCTGGCTATCAGGGGGTCTACGGCGGCGGAACGCTGGACAAGGGGATTACCGATGCCATCAGCGTGTCGGAGTCGAATTCCGCGTTTGTCGCGGTTAGCCTGGATGGCGGCGGCGGGTTCCGCTCCATTTTGCTACACAATGACATTGCGGCAACGGATCTCACCGGTGGAACCATTTCGGTCCAGCTTTCGTCGGATATCGATCTTTCCGGCGGTAATGGAATCGTGGGCTTCCACCTGTACGATGCCGACGGTTCCGAATTCGGAACCGAACCTGGGGATCGTTTCGCACCCTCCACTTCCTTCGGACTGTTCACCCAGAATATTTCCGATCTCACAAATGCCATCGTGTGGGGGGACACCCCCACGCTGGATACGGCCAACATCGTCAAGTATGCCTTGGATTTCTTCGATCCTTCCGGGGCGTCCCAGAACGTGGTTTTCTACGTCGACGACTACCAGGCCATTCCCGAGCCCGCTTCGATACTCATGATGGTTGTGGGTGCCGGAGGGATGCTCTTCCTCCGTCGGCGGCTGGAAATATAGTGGCCGCTTTTGGCTAGCCACAGAACAATCGGCCGGGGAGCGTCCCTTCCCGGCCGGATTTTTTATCGAGTTTTGGTTTGCGAAAAAGAGGAGTTTTCAGATGAATGGAATAACCCGTCGCCTTGTTCTTTTTTTAGTTCTTTCATCCCCGTGGATGGTGCAAGCCACCGTAACGACCTGGACGTTCGACGAAGCGCGGGATTGGGGTTCCCCGCCGGACGGATGGACTGATGCATCGAGTTCGGGAAGTGCGCACACTTACCGCAACACGGTTTTTGATGGCGAAAACTGCCTACAGATCAAGACGACCGGCGGGACATCCGACCGGGTGAAAGTACAGGCAACCCAACTATTCCGGGAAGGAACCTACGACTGGGAGGTCTACGTACCGCCCATTACTGAACCCGGTGCCCAGAGTAGCATTGGCGCGTTTCTCTATTCCCCTCAATCCGGTGGCGATTTCGATGCCCGGGAAATCGATTTCGAGATTGGCTACGGCAGCTCGGAGACCCGCGACAATTTATCGATCCCCGACGATAAAAAGGTGTGCTACATGACCGTCCAGCGCGACGACAGCTCCGAAACATCCTTCTCTACCACAATCATTCCGATTGCTCCGGACTCTTGGTACACGCTTCGCATCATGTTGACCCCGGATGCGGACGGCGACTACATCGCCCGGTGGTTCATCAAGAAAGCGGGCGAGACGGACTTCACCGAGAGCCGCTCTTCCGCAAAGTGCCACTATGGAACAAACGACACGCAGTTCGCGGTCTATACCAGCGTGGAAACCTTGAGTTTTATGGGCGATTCCCAGCCCGCCCAGGATCATGAAGCCTATTTCAATACCGTATCGGTTTCCGACACAACGATCCTCAATCCCGGTTTGGGATGGAGCGACGACTTCGACGGGCAGCTCCCTGTCGCAAACACTCCGCCCAACGGCTACCAAGGGGTCTACGGAGTCGGAACACTGGACAAGGGGGTCACCGATTCAACCCATGTTTCGCCCTCCAACTCCGCCTATGTGGCGGTGGATCTGGACGGGAATGGCGGCTTCCGCTCCATCCTGCTGCACAGTGCCACCTCTCTGGGGGACTTGACAGGAGGAACGATTTCGGTGCAACTTGCCGCCGATGTCGACCTCTCCTCCGGTGCCGGAATCGTGGGCTTCCATCTGTACGATGCCGACGGTTCTGAATTCGGAACCGAACCTGAGGATCGTTTTGCCCCCTCCACCTCCTTCGGGTCGTTCGCCCAGAACATTTCCGACCTCACCCATCCCATAGTATGGGGAGACACCCCGGGGCTGGACACGGCTCATATCATCAAATACGCCCTCGACTTTTTTGACCCCTCCGGAACGGCGCAGACGGCAGTTTTCTACATCGACGATTTTGAAGGCCGCCCGCACCCCTTCGTCGGTGACGTGGGGGTGGGGATGTCCATCGAAACCAACACGGTCGATCTCAGTTGGTTCGCCGGCTATGGTTCCTCCTATCAGGCGCAGTTCTCCACCAACCTGCTCTCTACCAACTGGAGCGACTTGGGGAAGCTTGTCGTTGGAAACAACACCACCAGCCATGTGTATTCCGCGATAGATACCCAAAGCGGCTTTTTCAGGCTGAACGTCGTTCAATAGGGAGGGAAGCGACAGGGTAGGTTTCGCACGCAGAACCTCGCCGCTGTCCGATCAGCTTTTCGGAATAGTTGTTTCCCGATGGGGCTTGTTTTCGCGTGGCGGACTCTGTTAGCTTGAGTGCTCAATTGTGTCTGGAGGAAACAAGAAGTGCAGCCATTGCGAATAGGAATTGCCGGACTAAGGGGGCAGGTTGCGACGGCGCTCACGCCGCCGCTTGCGATGGATTTTTCCTCCGCGCTGGGTACCTACCTCGACGGCGGAACGGTGGTGGTGGCGCGCGACACCCGGATCTCTTCGGGCATGCTCCACAACGCCGCAATCTCGGCGCTGCTGAGCTGCGGGTGCGATGTGGTCGACGCGGGCATATGCTCCTCGCCGGAGTTGCATTTCATGGTGCCGCACCTCAAGGCGGATGCCGGGTTGCTCATCGGCGCGGGGCACCATCCCAAGGGTTGGAACGCGCTCATTCCCATCACCTCCGACGGCGCGGCTTTCACCAAGGTGGAGCTGCAGGAACTGCTCGACATCTACCACGCCCGCCGCTTCGACACCCGCCCCTGGAACCAAATCGGCACGGAGCGACCCGCGCCTTCCAAAGGTTGGATGGCCTATCTCGACCATCTCTGCGCACAGCTCGATACGCGGGCGATCGCCGCCGCCAATCTTTCGGTGGTGGCCGACTTCTGCAACGGTTCCGGCGGGGCGATCGGCGAAAAATTCGCGGAGCGCATCGGGGTGGAGATGATCGCCATCAACAGCAAGCCCTCGGGCATCCTGCCGCACGACCCCGAGCCGCGGCCGCGCAGTGCCATCCAGGTCCACTCCGTGCTCAAGCCGCTCAAGGCGGACATCGGCTTCGTCTTTAATTCCGACCTCAGCCGCACCTCGGTGGTTTCCAGTAGCGGCGAGACGCTTTCGGAGGAATACACCGTCGCGCTGGTGGCCGACCAGATGCTTTCCAAGGGCTGGAAACTGGTGACCAATTGGTGCACCACCCGCACCCTCGATGCGGTGGCCGAACGCCACGGCGCGGAGATCCACCGCACCAAGGTGGGCGAGGCCTACATTGTCGACCGCATGCTCGAACTCGGCGCGGAGCTGGCGGGCGACGGCAGCGGTAGCGTCGCCTTTGGCGGGCACCTGCCCGGCTACGACAGCCTGATGGTGATGGGTGTCCTGCTCGAAGCGATGGCCAAAAAGGGCGCGACCTCCGCCGAGCTGGCGGCCCGCCTGCCACGGCACTGCATTGTGAAGAAAAAGATCCGCACCTCCTCGTCGCACGCCTACACGCTGCTGCATGCCCTGCGCGGACACTTCCCCGACGCGGAGGTGAACGATGCCGACGGCCTGCGGTTCGACTGGCCCGAAGGCTGGGTACATCTGCGCGCCTCGACCACCGAGCCGATCATCCGCATGATTGTGGAGTGGGAGACCCGCGAGCAGGCCGAGGAAAAGGCGCTTCAGGTGCGCGGATTGCTTGAAAGGATGGTGGTCTGATGGCTCGGGTGAATCTCAAGGTGAGCGTGAGCGGGGTGCGCGGAACGGTGGGGGACGCGCTGACGCCGTCGCTGATGGCCGGGTTTGCCACGGCGTTCGGGGAGTATGTCGGCGGCGGCCGCGTCATTGTCGGTCGCGACACGCGCCCGAGCGGGCCGATGTACGAGCGAGCGGTGGTGGCCGGCCTGCTTTCGGTTGGTTGCCAGCCGGTGCTGCTGGGCGTGGTGCCCACGCCGACGGTGCAGATGATGGTGGACGAATACAAGGCCAACGGCGGCATCATCATTACCGCCAGCCACAACCCCGCCGAATGGAACGCCCTCAAGCTGATCGGCGCTTCCGGCATTTTCCTCAACCATACCGAGGCCGCCGAGCTGCTCGACATCTATAACCAGTCCGACCACGCCTATGTGCCGGAGGATGAATACCGCAACCTCCGCACGGTCGAAAACGCTTTCGATGTGCAGAAGAAGCGGATCTTTGCGCAAGTCGACCGAGAGGTGATTCAGGGTGCGAAACTCAAAGTGGCGATCGACTGCTGCAACGGCGCGGGCGCGCCCTACAGCCGCGCGTTCCTCGAGGAGCTCGGTTGCGAGGTGGTCGCCCTGTTCGAGGAGACCGACGGCATCTTCCGCCGTCCTCCCGAGCCGGTGGCCGAAAATATTTCCAAACTCTGTAAAACCGTGGTCGAACAAAAGTGCGACATCGGCTTTGCGCAGGATCCCGATGCCGACCGGATTGTCGTGGTGGGTGCGGACGGCGTTCCGGTGGGGGAGCAGTATTCCGTGGTGCTCGCCACCGAGCATGTGCTTTCCAAAACGCCCGACCCGGTGGTCGTCAATGTGCAGACCACCAAGGCGCTGGCCGACGTGGCCGCCAAGTATGGCTGCGAGGCGCACTTCACGCCGGTCGGCGAAATCAACGTGACCTCGAAGATGCTCGAAGTGGGAGCCGTGATCGGCGGCGAGGGCGGTAGCGGCGGCGTTATTTTCCCGGCGGTGCATCCCTGCCGTGACAGCTTTACCGGCATGGCGCTGATCCTTGAAATGATGGCGATGCGCAGACAGGGATTGGAACAGATTCTCGAAGGCATTCCGCGCTATCTCAGCGCTGGGTGCAAGGTGCCGTGCCCGCCGGTGCGGGCGGTGGAGGTGATCCGAAAATTGACGGCGAAATATGCGGATGCCCATCCGGTTACCATTGACGGGTTGCGGCTCGACTGGGAGGATGCCTGGGTGCTCATCCGTGCCTCGAACACCGAGCCGATCGTGCGCGTCTTTGCCGAGGCGCTGAAGCAGGAGCGAGCCGATGAGCTCGTTGCGCAGTTTGCCGCCGAAATCGAGGACTGAATTTTTATAACTAGGAGCAAGGATAGAAGATGAAAATAAAAAAATTGATACTGTGTATTTGGGGGCTCGCCATGGCTCTGGGGGCATCGGCCTCGCTGCGGATTGTTTCCTACAACATCTACCACGGCGAGGGGCGCGACAAGGTGATCAACATCGACCGCACCGGGAGCGTGATCGCCAAGTACAAGCCGGATCTGGTGGCCGTCCAGGAAGTTGATAACAACACAACGCGCAGCGGGCGGGTGGATCAGGCCGCGGAGCTGGGGCGGAAGCTCGGGATGGAATACCGGTTCAAGAAATCCATTGACTACCGGGGCGGGGAATACGGGATCGCCGTTCTTTCGGCCTATCCCATCAAGCAGACGATCATTCACGATCTGCCCACGCCCGAGGGGCAGGAGCCGCGAGGCGCTCTGGAGATTATTGTCGATGTACCCGACGAGGACGGCCTGACCAATGAGGTTTCGTTTGTCTGCGCCCATCTGGGGTTGAATAACGAGCAGCGGGTGGATCAGGTGCAGGCCTTGGTACGAGAGCTTTCGGCTCGCGGCCATCCGGCCATCATTGCTGGCGACCTGAATGCGACGCCGGACGAGGAATCTATCCAGCTATTGGAAGGCGCGGGATTTGTTCCGGCGGACGATTCGTTACAGTTTACCTTCCCCGCCACGAACCCGGTCAAGAAGATCGATTTTATCCTAACGAAGGATCTGCCGATCCGCCGCAAACGCTTTGTGGTGGATGGTGAGCCGAAAATATCGGATCACCGCCCCGTTTTTTGCGAGTTTGTGCTGGGGCGTGCCGTCGGTGCGAAGCCCACCGCCTCCACACACTTGGACGCGATTATCAAGAGCTTCAAGAACGCCAAGGATGGCAAGGTGCTGGTGGCGGCGCATCGCGGCGATTATAAGCACCACCCAGAGAATTCCATTTCATCGATTCTCGGCGCGGCCGCCTTCGGTGCCGATATTGTCGAGGTGGACGCGTGGCCGACAAAGGATGGGCACCTTGTGCTGATGCACGACAAGACCATTGACCGCACCACCAACGGCAAGGGCAAGGTGGCCGAGCTAACGCTAGCCGAGCTGAAAACGTTTTTCCTCAAGGATCCGAACGGAAAGTTGACAAATGAAAAGATCCCAACCTTGGAAGAGGCGCTGGAAGCCTTGCGGGGCAAGTGTCTGGTCAATATCGACAAGTCGGAGCACAACCTGGCCAAGTGTATCGAGGTGTGCAAGAAGTTGGGTATGGAAAACCAGGTGATCATGAAGGGGTCGAAGGATCCGGCCAAGATGAAGGCCATCTGGGACGCCTGCGACGCCAAGGCCTACTATGGCCCGATTGTTTTCAACAAGAAAAAAGAGGGCAACAAGAAGGCCTTGGAAAAACTCAAGCGTAGCATCGAAATCTTCCACCCGGAGATGGTCGAGTTGGTTTTTCTCCGGGAGGACAGTTCCCTGATTTCCCCCGAGGCGCTGGCGTTCGCGAAAAAGTACGATGTCCGGCTCTGGAGCAACAGCATCCTCAACCATGGTGCCGGGCATGTGGACAGCAAGGCCCTGGTCGACCCCGACGGCAACTGGGGATGGCTGGTGAACCACGGCATCGGTATCATCCAGACCAACGAGGCGGAGGCCTTGCTAAAATATTTGCGCTCCAAGGGGTGGCACGACTAGGAAACAGGCATTAGGCTTTGGGCTTTGGGCTGTAGGATTTTAAGGAGAATCGCATGGAAAAACTGAAATCGCTGTTTCGTTTCTGGGCAACGGGGCCGGATGCGCCGCCCATCGAAGATCAGGATCAGGTTGATCAATCATACAAGAAGATCAGGCGACAGCTGATTGTTTTCCTCACCCTTGGCTACGGCACCTACTATGTCTGCCGCCTGGCGCTTTCGGTCATCAAGAAACCGCTGATCGACAACGGGATTTTTTCTGCAGAGGATCTCGGCCAGATCGGCGCGGCGCTTTTCTTTGGCTATGCCGCCGGAAAAATAACGAACGGGTTTCTTTCCGATCATACCAATACGCGGCGCTTCATGATTACGGGGCTTTTGGTCTCGGCCATCTGCAACATCATAATGGGCTTTTCCACAGCCTTGACGGTTTTCATTGTCATGTGGGGACTCAATGGCTGGTTCCAAAGCTTTGGTGCGGCATCGAGTGTGGTTACCCTGTCGCGCTGGTTCAGCAATTCGGAGCGCGGGGTCTACTATGGTATCTGGAGTTCATCGCATTCGATTGGCGAAGGGTTGACCTTTATTGGCACGGCCTTTGTGGTGGAATATTTTGGGTGGCGTGCCGGGTTTTATGGAGCGGGGCTGATTGCACTTGTTTTCTGTATCTTTCTCGCCATTTTCATTAAAGACCGCCCGCAAACCTTGGGGTTGCCAGCCGTGGCCGATTGGCGAAACGACCATATTGCGGCCACCCGCGCGGAAGGTGCTGCCGCAAAGCAATCGCCCAAAGAGGTTGTGGCTATCCAATTGGGGATTTTCAAGCATCCGTCCGTCTGGGTGTTGGGACTGGCCAGCGCCTCGATGTATGTCACCCGCTATGCGGTCAACGACTGGGGCATGCTCTACCTCCAGGAATACCGTGGCATGGATATGACGGAGGCCGGGGCGCTTTTAGGCATCAACACCATCGCCGGCATCGGGGGGTGCATCGCCTATGGCTTTATCTCGGACAAGCTGTTCAACGCCCGCCGCCCGCCGGTCAACCTGATCTTCGCGCTCTTCGAAATCGCCGCGCTCATCGTGATCTACTATGTGCCCAATACCAGCTACACCGTCTTGGCCATCGCCTTCGCGGTCTATGGCTTCACCCTCAGCGGCCTGCTGGCCGTCATCGGCGGCCTCTTTGCGGTGGATGTGGTTTCAAAGAAAGCAACCGGGGCGGTGCTCGGCTTCATCGGCATTTTCAGTTATATGGGTGCCGCGTTGCAGTCGTTGGCTAGTGGTTGGTTGGTTGGGCGGGCTTCCCATATGGTCGATGGCACCATGGTCTACGACTTCACCGTTCCGCGCCTCTTCTGGGTCGGCATGGCCGTGGTCTCGATGCTGCTCGCCGCGACCCTCTGGAATGTGAAGGCGGAGGATTGATGGAACTCCCGCGACCATGCCCAAACTTGTTTCCATAGATGTAGCGGAACCCCGTCCGGAGGATCTGGAGCGGGCATGCCACGTTCTCGCACAAGGAGGCTTGGTGATTGTCCCCACAGAAACCGTCTACGGCATTGCCTGCGATCCCTCCGTTCCGGGTGCCCTGGAAAAAATCGCCACCGCCAAAGGGCGCGACGACAACAAGCCCATCGCCCGGCTCGTGGCTGGAACCGATCAGGTAAAGGCGGTTTCCAAACATTGGAACCCCGGCCTCCAGGCGCTGGCCGATGCCTACTGGCCCGGACCGCTGACCCTCGTGCTGGAGACTTCCGAAGGTTGGACAGGCTTCCGCGTACCGGATCATCCCGTCGCGCTCGCGCTGGCCAAACGTTGCAACCTGCTCGCACTCACCAGCGCCAACCCCAGCGGCGAACCCGACACCACAACCGCCGCCGAAGCCATGGCCGCCATCGAAGTCGACCTCGCGATCGACAGCGGCCCCGCCAAAGCCGGGATCCCCAGCACCGTCGTGAAGGTGGATGGTCCAACCCTCCAATGCCTCCGCGAAGGTGCCATCCCTTTCGCCGAAGTGGAATCCATTTTCAAAAGAGGCCGCCCATGAAAAAAATCCTGTTTGTCTGCACCGGAAACACCTGCCGTAGCCCGATGGCCGAGGCGCTTTTCCGCAAGCGGATTGGGGAGGGAACGGAGTGGCAGGCCGACTCCGCCGGGCTCTATGCCGCCGCCGGATCGCCCGCCAGCTCCAACGCCGTCCAGGCCTTGGAAGAATTGGGGATCGACCTCTCCGGCCACCGCAGCAAATTCCTCGATCCAGAGCTGATTGACGAGGCCGACCTGATCGTTTCCATGACGGAGGGGCACCGTTTCGATATTCTCCAGAACTTCCCGGAGGTTGGGAATAGAGTTTGCTTGATTAAATCCTTCGGAACGGGGAAGGTGCCCGCCGATATTTCCGACCCGTTCGGCGGGTCGCTCGATATTTATAGGCAAACGCGCGACGAAATCGACCGAGCCATTTCCGACCTGGTTCTTTTTCTCCGTGCGGAAAACCACTAACCACAGAGGATTGTTTTATGAAAATCGCCATTGGATCGGACCATGGGGGCTATGCCCTGAAAACCCGCGTTGTGGAGCTTTTGCTCGGAAAAGGGATCGTTGTCGAGGATCTGGGTTGCGACGGCACCGACTCGGTCGACTATCCGGACTATTCCGCCGCCGTGGCCGAAAAGGTTTCCAATGCGGAGGTCGACCAAGGCATCGTAATCTGCACCACCGGCATCGGGGTGGGCATCACCGCCAACAAGTTTCCGCGCGTGCGCGCCGCGCTCTGCCTCAATGCGGACATGGCCGCGTTGGCTCGCCAGCACAACAACGCCAACGTGCTCGCCCTCTCCGGAAAATACACCCAGGAAGACGAGCTCGAATCGATCCTCGACACCTGGCTCTCGTCCGAATTCGAGGGCGGACGCCACGAACGTCGCGTTGCGAAAATCAAGGACTATGCCTCCGAGACCGCTGGCACCATTGCCGTCTACGACACCGATCCGGAAATCTACGCCCTGCTCAAGAAAGAGGACCAGCGCCAGAAGGACAACCTCGAGCTCATCGCCTCCGAAAATATCGTGAGCAAGGCCGTCCGCGAAGTGCAGGGCTCGCGCATGACCAACAAATATGCCGAAGGCTACCCCTCCAAGCGCTGGTACAACGGCTGCGAATGGGTCGACGAAGCCGAGCGCCTCGCCATCGACCGCGCCAAGGAAATCTTTGGTGCCGACCACGCCAACGTCCAGCCGCACTGCGGCAGCGGCGCCAACATGGGGGTCTACTTCGCCGTCCTCAACCCCGGCGACACCATCCTCGCCATGAGCCTCGCCGAAGGCGGCCACCTCACCCACGGCCACCCCATGAACTTTTCCGGACGCCTCTTCAACATTGTCCCCTACGGCGTCGACAAGGAAAACGAGCAGATCGACTATGTCCAGGTTCAAAAACTAGCCGACGAACACAAACCCAAAATGATCGTTGCCGGTGCCAGCGCCTACTCGCGCATCATCGACTTCAAGAAGTTGCGCAAAATCGCCGACAGCGTCGGCGCCTACCTCACCGTCGACATGGCGCACATCGCCGGTCTCGTAGCCACCGGATACCACCCCAACCCTGTGCCCCACGCCGACTTCGTGACCACTACCACCCACAAGACCCTGCGCGGCCCGCGCGGCGGAATGATCCTCTGCAAAGAAAACTTTGCCGCCGACATCGATCGCCAGATCTTCCCCGGTATCCAGGGCGGCCCGCTCATGCATACCATTGCCGCCAAAGCCGTCTGCTTCCACGAAGTGCTGCAACCCGAGTTCAAGCGCTACCAGCAACAAGTCGTAAAAAATGCCCAGGCGCTCGCCCAAGCGCTGGAAGACGACACCATCCGCCTCGTCTCCGGCGGGACTGACAACCACCTCATGCTCGTCGATCTCTCCAAGACCGGCGTCACCGGGAAGGATGCGGCCACCGCCCTCGACAAAGCCGCCATCACCGTCAACAAAAACGGCATCCCCTTCGACACCAAAAGCCCCTTCGTCACCTCTGGCATCCGCATCGGCACCCCCGCCGTCACCACGCGCGGCATGAAAGAGCCCGAGATGGAAAAGATTGCCGGATTCATCAAGCGCGTGCTGCACAACGCCGAAAGCGAAACCGTCATTGCTCAGGTGCGCGAAGAAGTCCTCGCCCTCACGGCAAAGTTCCAGATTCCGTAGGCCGTTCCAACCCTTGGAAAGGATTTATTCCGCAGGAATGTATTTATTGACGAGGTCGATGAGATCCTGCCTAGCGACCGGCTTCGGAAGATAGCCGTCCATGCCGCTGTCGAGGCATTTTTCCCGGTCGCCCTTCATCGCGTGGGCGGTGAGGGCAATGACGGGAACCGTCCGGGTTGGTTCATCCATGGCGCGGATGCGGGCCGTGGCCTCGAATCCGTCCATAACCGGCATCTGGCAATCCATCAGCACCAAGTCGTAGCGGGTTTCGCCGATTTTCCGGACAGCATCTTCGCCGTTGGCGACAGTGTCGACATCGCACCCCGCCCTGCGTAGGATGGAAACAACCATTTTCTGGTTCACCTTGTTGTCTTCCGCCAGCAATACCCTGGCGTTCGGTTTGACAATGGTTTTTATCCGATCGGGTTCCGCTGGCTGGAACGAAGCCGGCCGATTGCCTTGGCGAAGGGTTATGTCGATTCGGAACTCGGTGCCGCCGTCCGGCACATCGGTCAAATCGAACCCGCCGCCGAGAAGTTCGACAAGCTGTCTTCCGACAGCCAGATCCATGCCGGTTTTTTGGTACAGCTTCCGGAACGACTCCGCGTTGGTGCATGCGGGTTTTTCCAGGAGGGCAGCCCGCTTCTCCCCGCCAACCCCATCGCCGGTATCGGAGATCCGGAACAAAATCTCCGCGCCTTCTGCGCTTTTTTTTCGACACTCGATCTCGAGGTTCACCGAGCCTTGGTGGGTGCGTTTCAGGGCACCCCCCAAAAAGTTGCCCAGCACACGCTCCAGCAGCGCCTCGTCGCACATGACCGATAGCGGAACGTCGTGCCGACATTCGCATTTGAAGCCGAGCCTCCTTTGTTCCGCAATCAGGCGGAACCGCGCATGGAGCCGATCGCACATCAAGTGCAGATCCACAGGGGTTTCGTAAATGTCCATCTGTCCTGATTCGATTTTCGAGATATCCAGCATATAACCGATGGTTTTGAGCAGTCCGGTCGTGGATTGCAGAATGCTATCGATGCAGTTGCGTTGCTCAGGAGTCAGTTGTGTGTCGGAGATCAACTGGGCCATTCCGACAATACCGTTGAGCGCGGTGCGGATTTCGTGGCTTGTGGTAGAGAGAAACTCGCCCGCAAGCCCCATTGTTTCGGCGGCATTCAGGGTGCTGCCAATGATTTTCCCGGCATCCTCGGCCATCCGGCGGGTCTTCTCCTCCACCGGCACGGGCTCCTCCATTTCCTCATCGGCGAATTCCCCCCCGAGGTTCAGTTTCCCATCAACCACCACCTCATGCCGATGGCCGGAGGCGGGATCCCCGGTCACGAGCGGATGCCAATCGGGAAGAGGCTTTTTTTCGTATAGAAGGCGATAGGAGCAGGTTTCGGGCATTTGGCTGATGAGGTCTGGACGATCGGCCGAAAGAACGATGCAGTCGGACATGAGCTCTTGGCGGATTTCATAGCTGGAACAGCGGCAAGGCTCCACATCGAGCAGGTAGCAAAGGGAGCCCATGCCGGCGGACTGGATCAGTGCCTCGTTTTCCCGTTTTTGGATGCAGCATTTTCCGCATCTTGCGCACAGAGACTCCCATTCATCATGGTTCATCTCGCAGAGTTTCTTGGTTTCCCAAAAACGTGCCATGCCTTCCCCTCCTTAAAGTAAATCGACCCGCAGTATGGCACAAAGAAGAGGAGCGCGGCCACACGAAATATGCCTTGTTTTGCAAAGATCTTTCTCGCACAAATAAAAAACCATGCTGGTATGGCGGAGATGGAACCGCTCATCCCCCCGCACCGCCCCGAAAATCCAAAATAGGCATTCGGCATTCGGCAATCCGTTCTGCTACATTCTGCCGCATGTCCAACAAACCCGCCATCCAGCTTTTGCCCGATCAGGTAATCAATAAGATCGCCGCCGGCGAGGTGGTCGAGCGCCCGGCTTCGGTGATGAAGGAGCTGTTCGAAAACGCGCTCGATGCCGGTGCCACACAGGTGGATGTGGAGATTGTCCGGGGTGGGCGACAGCTCATTGCCATCACCGACAACGGTTGCGGGATGAATCGCGACCAGGCGCTGCTGAGCATTGAACGCCACGCCACGAGCAAGATCCGCTCCGCGGCCGACATCGAAAATATCCATACGCTTGGCTTTCGCGGCGAGGCGCTCTCGTCGATCTCGTCGGTTTCGCGCTTCACGCTCATCACCCGCCCGGAGGAGGAACTCTCCGGAACCGAGATCCAGATTGCGGGAGGGAAGTTGCTCTCCGTCGAGGATATCGGTTGCCCCGTCGGCACGCGCATGGAGATCCGCAACCTCTTCTTCAACGTCCCCGCCCGGCGCAAATTTCTACGGGCCGAGCAGACCGAGCTCTCGCACATTCGCCAGCTCTTCCTCGTCCACGCCCTCGCCCCCACCATTGGAATGAGCCTCAAGGTCGACGAGCGGATGGTCTACCAACTTCCAATGGCTGGAAAGATGGAGGATCGGATCACTGAGCTCTACAACCACGGATTCTTCGAGCAGCTCCTGCCGCTCGACTATTCCGATGGCGAGCACGCCATCACCGGCTATGCCGGCCTGCCGCAAACCGGCCGCAGGGATCGGCAAGACCAATATATTTTCGTCAACGGCCGCCCCGCCTCCGCGCCGGTGGTCTACCACGCGCTCAACGAAGCCTACCATTCGCTCATCGCCAAAGGCCGCTATCCCGCCGTCTTCCTCTTCATCGAAATGGAGCCGTCGCTTGTCGATGTGAACGTCCACCCAACGAAAAAGGAAGTCCGCTTCCGCCGCCCCAACCAGCTGCGCGATGCCGTCCTCGCCGCCCTGCAAAAAGCCCTTTCCATCTGTACGGGCGACCTAGATGCCGCCCGTAC
>WFRA01000286.1 GCA_015486775.1 Kiritimatiellales bacterium
AGGGTTTCGGCGATGCCGGAGCTGCGGATATTCAGCTCCATCGTTTCGGGGGCGGTGAGGGTAAAGCTTTTGCGGTCGATCGGCTCGTGGGCGTTGAAGGTCTGGAGGGTGGAGAAGAAGGGCTTGCCGGAGACGGTGGAGACGATCTCGTATTCGAGGATGCTGCCGACCTCGACGCCGGGGAGGTTGGCCACGAGAATCTTGGCGGCGGGATAGCGCGGGGCGGAGGCCACCCAGCTGGCATCCATGGTGTGGAGCTCCTCTTCGCTGATCTGCTTCACGGTTCCGTCGGGCTGGGTGACGCTGGCTCGGGTCAGCTCGATCTGCTGCCAGGCGGGGTTGTAGCCAACCTTGATTTCGGAGTTTTTCTTGGTACCGGCATAGGTGAGGATCTTGACCTTGGTTCGGGTGGTCTCTTTCCAATGGCTGGAATCCTCCAGCACGATCTCCTTGGTTTTTTCGAGGACGCGCACGTCGGAGTCGGCCTCGGGCGCGGTGGTGGAAACCTCGAAGATGACGGCCTTGCGGAGGTTGTATTCCACGTCCTGGAGGTTTTGCTTGAGCTCGAGATATTCGGAGGGGCTGAATTCGACGGTGTTGAGCAGGAAGGTGTTGGTGGCGGCGAGCGTGGCGCCGTTTTGGGCGACTTCCATTTTCCAGGTGAGCCGGGGGGTGTCGATGGGCTGGTAGTCCGGGATGTCGGGGGTGCCGATGCCGTCGGGGAGCTTTAGCTCGAAGGTTTCGCGGATGCCGGCGGTGAGGCGGGTGTAGAGCGGATACTTGCGCTTTTGCAGGCCGGTCTTTCCAATGAGGAAGTTGGCGTAGCCGAGGGTTTTTCCAAGCCTTGGAAGCGTGAGCATTTTGTCGGCGGCGCCTTCGACCAGCAGGTTGTCGGCGGTGTATCCAAGCTTGACGGTGAGCGGCCGGGTGGTGTCGCGCAGCTCGCTGGGCAGGATTTCCAGGGATTGGAGGGTGGCGGTGGGCATGGTCTTTTTGAGGTGCCCCTCGAAGAAGCGCTTGCGCTCCTCGGGTTTGATCTTCGAGAAGTAGCCCCGGTAGACGGTGTCGTTAACCCCCTGGAATTCGAGCGTGCTTTGGGCGGTCAGCTTCCCGGCGGCATCGAGCGTGCCGGAGGAGGTGATGACCAGCAGGTTGCTGGTGGCGGGAATGATGGGGGAGGTGAGCAGGGTCTCGCCTTCGGGGCGGGCGACGATGTAGCTCATGTTTTGCAAGTAGGAGGGGAAGATGTCCTTGGTGTTTTCGTCGGTGGAGTCCATGAGGATATAGTTCCCGTCTTCGCCGAGCGCGGCGGTGACGGCGTGGTTGAACATCGGTTGCGGTACCTCCTCGTCCTTCTTCGGGCCGGCCATGATGATGACGGGGAAGGCTTTGAGGCCGGCGAGGCGTAGCATGGAGGCGAGCAGGGCGGCCTTGTCGCGGCAGACGCCGTAGCGGTTCTCGAAGGTGGTCTTTGCATCGTGCGGCTCGTAGCCCGGCGCCTCGTCCTCGGTGGTGATGCCCATGTAGCGGATGTCCTGCGAGACAAAGTTAAAGATGGCTTTGATCTTTTCGGACTCGGTGGCGCACCCTTTTGTGAGCTCGTCGGCCTTGGCCTGCATCTCGGGAGTGGTGGCTTCGAGGTGCGGCAGGCAGAGCTTCCAGTACCACTTCGAAAGCTGCTCCCAGCTCTCCATGGTGCTGACGAGCAGGCGCTGGACGACGGTGTAGCGCGCCGGCATGTTGGGCTCGTCGAACATGCGCGGGACATCCGAGACCTCCCAGGTGTAGATGATCCGTCCGCTCTGCCCGCCGCTCTTTTTGCTGAATTCAACCGTGCCGGGCACCTCGGACTTGAGCGCGATTTTTGCCAGCGGCCGCTCCTTGGGGGCAACCACCTGGAAGGTTGTGTGCTCGATGGGGCTGGCACCCTCGAAGGTCTGGTAGTCGCTCCAGACATCGGGAACGACCGCCTTGGTCTGGATGTCGCGAGCGACGTAGCGCAGGGTGTCGCCAATCTCCAGCCCCGGCACGGAGAGCTGCAGTACCTTCGAACGCGGGTTGTAGATGTTGGCGCTCATCTGGCCGGGATCCACCATCACCTTGGCCTGCGTCGCAATGTCGACGGGCAGGATGCTCCCGTCCGGCTTGATGATCTCCACCTTCGTGAAATAGTTCGTGCCGTAGGCCGTGTTGAAGCTCAGCGAAAGCGTCCGGTTGGCGCGCTTGCCCTTTTCCGTTAGCACCTTGATCGCCGTGTCGTCCCAGGTTTCCGAGGTGCCGTCGGCCTGGTATTCGACCTGGATAAAATCGTCGATCAGCACATCGTCGGAGTCGGGATATTTTTCAACTGTCGCCGAGGCGGCCTGAGCAGCGAGCTTTCCCGTATTCAGGAACTCCTTCGCCGAAAGCGGCAGGGCGGAGAGGAGGGCGAAGAGGAGGGCGAGGGAGGGGCGGATGGTCTGTTTCATGTCTGTTTCCAATTTTGGGAGGGGCTACTTTTCCGACGCATGGTGGACTAATTTTCCGGAAGGGTAAAGAGGAAGGGGAAGAGTTGTCGCCAATAGTCCTCGGTGCGCTTCTGGAACACCTTCGATCCCGATTCGGAGACCGACCAGATTTTCCCATCCATCAGGTCGATGCCCTCCATGGCGGAGGGCAGGGTGAACAGTGTGCTGGTGGAGACTGCGGACGGACTGCTTTTGTTGTAGAGTACGTCGTAGAGATGGCTCGGGTGGTCGCCGGAGCTTTGCGAAAGGTAGAAGCGCACCTGCGTGGCGTCGACCTGGCGGCAAACGATTCCCTGGGCGTTGAATATGGGCAGCTCGAAGGTGTATCTCGGACTCTGGCCGGGATCGACCGAACCGTCGGACGAGATTTCCAGCGCGATGATGTGGCGGTAGGAATCGCGGGAAAACTGCATGGACCACAGAAGCGGGGTTCCGTCGGAATCGTAGCCCATCGAAAGCCCGCTCATGGAGCTGTTGGGGCCGAGGTCGGCAACGTGGTACATGGCATCGCTGGTCAGCGGCGTTTCGTCGTATTTGATGTGGGCGAGGGTGTCCGGATCGATGATGCCGGTGTCGGAAGTGTCCGGTGTGAAGCGGCAGATGTCGTGCCCGCTGGAAATATAAATGTGCCCGTCGAAGTATGCGATGCCGCCGCTGTGCCAAGTGAAGTCGGAGCCGTTGGAATGGAAAAGGGGCATGACGCGCCGCAGGCGGCCTTGCGGGGTTAGTTCCGCCAGGACGGAGGGATAGCGGTGTTTCGAGAGGTCGGTGTCGTACCAGAAGTAGGAGACATAGACCCGGTTGCTGTCGTTCACCGCCACGGCCTGCGGAACATAGGCGTCGTCGATGAGCGGCACGACAAAGCGGTCGGCAATCTGCGAGGCATCGGGGTAGGCGGCGACGGTTTCGTCGATGCGCAGGTCGAACCCCTTGACCGGGGAGAGATAGTCGTGCTCGCGCGAGAGGCCGAGGTAGCTGCTGCCGTCGCGCGTGCATTTGCTCTTCAGGAAGAATTCGCTCTTTGCATAGTTCGCGAGGGTTGCCGCGTGGATCAGCCCCGCGAAAAACTCGCCAGTCGGTTGGTTGGCGTGGGAGGGCTGGGCTCCAACCATTGGAAAAATCGCGCTCTGGGCGATGCCGTTGCCGACTGCGGCCGAGTTGGTGGCCACGGGGGTTTCGTCGAGATAGAGCTCCATCCCGTACTGCTGGGTCGGTTTACCTTCCCGCACCACGAAGGCGGCGTGGTACCAGACCCCCGGCGAGAGGTTCCCGCCACGGACCGCCACCGGGGAAGCAAGGTTGTTTGTGCTGTTGCGGAGATAGACGGTTCCCTCCAGCTGGCCATCGTCGATCTTTAGGGAAAATCCGGCGTTGTCCGTGTTCGAGAGCAGGGTCTGCGTGCCCGAAACGGAATCGGCCTTGAACCAGGCCTCCAGCGTGAAGGAGTCGGAATAATAGGGGTCGGGGGTGCGGATGGGCGGTGCGCTGGAGGAGAGCTGCACAACCAGTCCGCTTGGCCGCCGGACGGTCGGCGGGGCATCCAGCGTATCCACGGGTTCCGAAGCCTGGAAAAATTTTGTGCCGTCAAACCGCTTGCAGAGAAAATCGTTGAATCCGTGGCCCCGGTCGTAGGCCACCAGGTTTCCGGTTTGGGGCAGGTACCGGAAGAGCGTCCGGGGTAGCGCGTGGCTGGAGACGGTGAGCCGGATCACCTTGTAGGCACCGACGGTTGCGATGGAGGCGGTGAATCGTTGCCCCATCGTGGACTCAACCTCGGTGTTGGACAGTTTGATCGTCTTCGTGGCCGGTATCCTGAGAATATCGAACGTGTCGCCAAAATGTCCGGCATAGCCCGCCATCGGTTCGACCCGGATGCGGGCACCGTCGAGCTTCAGGTAGTTGCCCACGATGTCGACTGTGGCGATGCCGCCCTGGTCGATCCCCGCAACATAGATGGAGTCCACCTCGTTCTCCATGTCTAGGCGATCCAACTCGATGTGGTCGATGGCCGAACCCATCACGCGAAATTCGCCATCCTTGATTGTGGTGAATCCCTGTACGGTCAGCGACCCGCCGGAAATCTCGAAAACCCCGAACCCTCCGTCCCGCCCGCAGGAGAACGATCCGTCAATCGCCACATCGCCGCCGGTCTGGATGAAGGTTCCGTTGTTGTTGTAGCCCCCGATTTTTACATCGCCGGCAACATGCAGGCTACCGCCCGACATGGAGTAGGCCGCGTTCATGGAAGGGGGTGTGTCGTGGCAGAGGGAGAGATCCCCGCCGATGTCGAACAGTCCGTTGGTTTGCAGGATTTCCACGGTGGAACCCTGGATGGTTCCGGCCTCGACATTGGTTGCGGTTGCGAGTCCGCCCGCAACAAGTTCCAGCTCGCAATTGTCCAATGCTAGGAAATTGATGGTTTCATCGCTGTCCAGCTGGATTGTTCCGTTGGTGGCGGAAACAAGGGCGGAGGGGGAGGGAACCGATCCTTCGGCCCAGTTTTGCGGGGTGTTCCAA
>WFRA01000287.1 GCA_015486775.1 Kiritimatiellales bacterium
CTGTATGGCGGTGTGCTTCCCGAGTCGGATATCCGCAAGATCCAGCGGTTGGAAAAACCCACGACCCTGACGGTTTCGGGCAACCTGCTGGATTCGGGAAGTTTTGAAGACACAACCATCGAAGAGCTGGAAGCGACCTGGAGTTTTTCCCCGGTAGGCGCGTGGCGCATCGACGACCGGCAAACGGTCGACGGAGGCGGTTCGTTGGCGGTTTCCGCCGGGGCTTCGTCGTCGTTCGCCACAGTCGTGCTACCGGTTTCCGGCTTGGCGGGAGAGGTTGTTTTCGGCGGGTGGATTAGCGTGAAGGGTTCCGAGCGCGACCGGAATGCGCTGGTGCGCATGACCTGCAAAGCGGAACCGGCCGGGTCGCCGAACACGTCTTTCTTCGTTCCCGACGAGCCGGACTACTACGCGGTTTCCAAGGAATACCGGCCGGGCACTCAGCCTACCTACTTCGAGCACCGCTTTTCGGTGCCGGTGGACTACAAGAGTCTAGCGCTCTCGCTGGCGGTCGATACGGATGTCGGCGAGGTCTACTTCGATCAGCTGTTTGTTGCGAAGGCCGCCGGTTTCGCGGCGGAGTGGAATGTTGAAAAGCAGCAGGATCCGGAGCCGGAGGTTTGGCGGGAGAGCACGGCGGACTATCGGGTGTTTGCGCAGGCGTCGGCCTCGCCGGACGGGGATGTTTTGTGGGCGGAGGTAGATTTTTCACGGTTGCTCTTTGCGTTTGGCGAGCGGTATCCCCTCGATCGGGGCAGTGTGCGGGTCTGGGCCGTTGGCAACGGCCAGGCGGAGCGGGTGGATGCAGTCAGCGACTATGCCTTGCCGACCCTGGAAAGCCACTATCCGCACAACGGGCTGGTACGCTGGCGTTCCTGCGATTGGGCGGAGCGGTACGAAATCTATTTTAGTCCCATGGGTGTCAACGGGGAAACTTCGGAACCCGGGCCGGTGGATCTGGGGGTTGGCGAGTTGCTCAACTATGCCACAAACACGATTGCCCCGGCGTGGGGTTCCTGGCCGGGCTACAAGCTGGCGGTGATGGATGCGGATGGCGACGGGGACTGGGATCTCTATTCGGGTTCCTCCGACGAGGGATTCTTTATTTGCCGGAACATCGGCTCCAACGCGTCGCCGTTGCTTGCGCCGCGTGCACGGCTTCTGCCTTCGGACAAGGCACCGGCTTCGGCGCGGACTTCGGTCTGGCTGGATTGGGATGGCGATGGCGACAACGACCGCATCGAGGGGGTGAAGGTACCGTTGGGTTCCTATGTGGATGGGGCGTATCTGAACCTCAACTTCAACGAAAACTCCGGTGGCGGCATGGCGCCGGATGCCCAGGTGGTGGATGGAAGTGGAACGCAAATCAAGCTGGAAGACGCAACGTGGTACCAGATCGGGGCGGGCGATTTCGACAACGATGGATCGCCCGATCTGGTGGTGGGCACGGCCATGGGAACACTGGAGCTGCTACTGAACCGGGGAAAGAGTTCCGGCAAGGCGATGGTGGAGCATGTTCAGGTTCCGTTCAATCTCTACAGCACCGAACCGTACGAGTCCGGCGACATGGGACTCAAGCCGGTCGTGGTGGATTGGGACGGCGATGGGGACGACGACATTGTCTTTACGGCTTGGCAGGGATACTTCTGGCTTCTGCTCAATAACGGGCAGGCCAATACGGTCGGATTTGCCCCGGTCGAACAATTCATGCAGCGGGGCGGGCAGCTGGCCACGGGCGATTCGGTTACGCCGGATGCCGTCGACTGGGACAACGACGGGGATCTGGATTTGATGGCAGGGAATGTCTGCGGGCACATCGGCTATTTCGAAAATATGGGTAGCCGGACAAACCCTTCGTTTGCCGGAATGGTGGAGCTGGAAAACGATCTCGGCGATCCGATCCATGTTACGCAAAAAGGACTAACCCCGATTCAGGGACCAGCCGAAACCCTGTGGGGTTATCTCTCCTGCCAGGTCTGGGATGTCGATGGCGATGGCGATCTCGATCTGGTGATTAACGATTCGCAGGGGCGTCTGCGCTGGATCGAAAATCTGGGGACGCGCTCCGCCCCGATCCTTTCGCACCTGTTTCACGACTTTACCTACAATGGTAGCCCGCTCATCACCCCTTGGCGCAATCGCCCCGGCCTGGCGGATCTGGACGGCGACGGATTGATCGATTTCTTTGTCCTCGACAGCCAGGGATTCCTGGTGCGCTACGAACAGGCGGGCGGTGGCTCGGTTCTGACGGGAAAGCAATATGCCGTTAAGCCGAATGGCGGCCAGATCTGGATCAATCCCAACACCGGCGGGGCAGGGGGGCGCAGCCAGATCGATGCGGGAGACTTCGACAACGACGGCGATGTGGATCTGCTGGTTGGCCGGCCGCGGGACCAGACCGGGGAGAACCTGATCTATTGCCGGAATGTGGGCAGCGCTTCATCGCCCGTTTTCGAGGTTGCCCCGCTGGCTGCCCGCGACGGCCCGTTTGTCGAGTGGACGGGTTCGGCCGGGCACGAGGCCTGGCATAGTGGATCGCCGGAAATCGCGGACTGGGATGGCGATGGGACAAACGAACTGCTGGTCGGGGTGGAA
>WFRA01000288.1 GCA_015486775.1 Kiritimatiellales bacterium
GTTTGCAAACTACCTGCTCTTTTTCGGGAAGGCCTTCTTCGCCAACCTCAAGGCCGGCCAGCGGCGCAAGGCCTTCCACGCCGAGCGAACAATTGCCGCCGAGCAGCCCATGCACCGCTGCGCGGAGTGCGGCGCGTCGGACAAGAGCGATCCGGAGCTAGATTTCCGCTACTGTTCTACCTGCGGAAAGTGCTACTGCGAAAAGCATCTGCGCACCCACGCGCATTGAGCTTAAAAAGAGCAGTTGCCTCCCATGCGCAAAAAAAAGCCCCGACCGAAAACACGGACGGGGCTTTGAAATTGGAGCGAGCGAAGAGATTCGAACTCTCGACAACCACCTTGGCAAGGTGGAGCTCTACCACTGAGCTACGCTCGCTTTTTCCTCGTGAAAGGAAGCGCGTATTATTGTGATCCGCCTTTGCTTTGCAAGTAGAAATTTTGAAAAAACGCACGGGACGGAAAATGGGCGAAAAAACGGGGGATCAAAAGGGGAAAATGTTCAACGAGTAACAGCCGCCCACCATTTAGTCCTCCCCTTTTTCTGTGAAGGAGATCATCGAGGTCTTTGCGTGGAAAAAGTGGAGTCCCGTCAGGAAAAAATGTCTTCGCGCAGCCGCTGGTGGTCGTCGAAGGCGACGGGGAGGGAGAGTAGGATGTTCGCGAGCGAGGCGGCGACCATGGCGGTGAAGATGCAGATCATGATGGAGATTTGGTATTTGATGGCCTCCATGGGCAGGGCGCCTCCGAGGATCTGGCCGGTCATCATGCCGGGCAGCGAGACGATGCCCATGGTGGCCATGGTGGCGATGGAGGGGTTGACGGCGGCCTTGAGGGCGCGACGCAGGTAGGGGCGGATGGCTTCGCGCAGGGTGGCACCAAGCATGAGGTAGGTGGTGAATTCATTTTCGTTTTGCCGGATGCCGGAATAGAAGCGTTCCAGGCTCAGAACATTTCCGCGCAGGCAGTTGCCCAGTACCATTCCAACGATCGGAACCATGTAGCGTGCGTCATAGAGTGGTTCGGGGCGGATGGCCACGAGGATGAACCATCCGCTCACAAACAGGGTGCTACCGGCCACGGCGGCGAGTGATCGCCAAAAGAAAACACCGCGCCGGATGCCCGCCTTGCTGAGCACGGCGAGGTTGGCCACCACCAGCATGACCGCCACCCAGAGCAGGCTGACGGCTGGATTGTTAAGCTGGAAAATATATTTGAGGTAGAGCCCAACGAGCACGAGCTGCACGCTCATTCGCGCCATGCCGATCAGCAGGGCGCGGGCAACGCCCAGCCGCAGATAGAGGAAGATGCCCAGCGGAACCAGCATGAGGGCATACATCCAGAGCAGGGAGGGGATGGATAGGTCAACCGTCATGGCCATCTCCTTTGCCGGTCTCTTGCAGGTCTGCATGCCGTATTTCGACGATGCGATTGCAGGCGTCGATCCAGTCGGGGTCGTGCGAGACGGAGAGCAGGGTGGTTTCGGGGCGGAAGAGCTCGGCCATGACGGCTGCTTTGCTTCCGGGGTCGAGTGCGGAGGTGGTCTCGTCGGCCAGGAAAATGTTTTTGCCGAGCAGGAGGGCGCGGGCGATGGCAACGCGTTGCTTTTCCCCGCCGGAGATCCGCTTGGAGGGCTTGCTGAGAATGGACGACGGAAGATGGAGGCGTTCCAAGGTTTGGAAAATTTCTTTTTCGTCGGGCTGGTTCCCGTGGTGCGCCTTGAAGGTGAAGGGAAGCAACAGGGCTTCGCGGACGCTTTCCGCGCCGAGCACGGGCTCTTGCCCAATATAGGCGATGCGTCCGCGGATTTGCGGAATATGGTTTGCGGAGAGCTCCATGCCGTCGACATGGACGGAACCTCCAGCGATTGGAAACATTCCGATCACGCATTTGAGCAGCGAGCTTTTGCCGCAGCCGGACGGCCCGCGAACCACCAGCTTGTCGCCGGGGGCAAGGTGCAGGCTCGTCCCGTCGAGTAGGGTTTGCTGCTGAACCCTCAATGTGATGTTTTCAAAGTTGATCATGGTGAGTGCCGATGACTGAACATGGAATGTTGAATTTTGAAGTGCTTCATTCTAAAAATTGCAATGGAGAACCACAGATGGACACCGATGAACACGGATTAGTTCCTTCCCTTCTCACTTCTCGCCATTTTGCGTTCCTTAGCAAACCATCCTTAACCTGCTTTACCAAAGGAAGTTTCGCAGAATAATGGACGGCAGAATAATCTTTCGGGATGGGGGTTTTATTATTCTGCCGCACATCATTCTGCCTAATCCACGTCCGCACCGGAATTATTCTGCCCAAAATCATTTTGTCGAATCTTCTGCTGCGTAGCCGCATTAGCCAATAATAACGTAAATTTGAGAAAGGTTAGGTTCATTTCGGAGTGTTTTTTTACCCAGAGAGTGATGGGTAGGATTTCGGCAAATTCCTCGTATCTGTGTATATCTGCGTTTATCTGTGGTTCAACTGCGTTTGCTAGGTTCATCCGTTCTGCGGTTCTATAATCCAATGGCCATGACAATGGGCAGGGTGATGGCGGAAAGCAGGGTGCTCAGGGCGATGATGCGCCCGGCGAGCGGGCCGTCGTGCACCCACTTGCCATTGATCGAAACGCGGTACCAGCTATCCGCCGTGATGCGCAGCGAAGCCTCTCCGGTTTTTCCCAGCTCGAAATCCTTCCTTAAAAGCACCGTCTGGTTGTAGTCG
>WFRA01000289.1 GCA_015486775.1 Kiritimatiellales bacterium
AATCAATACCGACTGCGCCCCCCGTCCGACCAGCTCGCCGCAGGCCGCCAGCAGGTCGTCGCCGCCAAAGGTCTGCAACAACTCAACGTCATTGATCTTCACCACAACCGGCTTGTGCTCCAGCGCCAGCAACAGCGGTTCGCCCGGGGCATCGAGAATCACGCGCCCGCCCTGCCTCGCCGCGATTTCCACCAACTGCGCATAGGCATCCTCCGGCGCGCCCGCCGGAAGTTTTCCGGAGATTGGAACCAGGGCGCCGGAAAGTTCCAGCGATTGGAAAAGCGCCCGCATCCGCTTCCACTCCCCGGAGGAGATCGGCGGCATCTCCTCCACCAGCTCGGTCGTTTCGGGATTGCCCGCCTCCAGTAGGGTTTGGCAGATGCGCGTTTCGCCCGCCACCTCCACATGCTCGAAGGCCACGCCCTCGGCATTGAGCATCTCTTCGAGCAACCGCCCGTTCGCCCCGCCGGCAAAACCGACCAGCTTCGGTGCTCCACCCAGCCGGGTCGCCACCCGGGCGGTGTTGGCACCCTTGCCCCCCACCCCGACCGTGACCCGCAACGCGCGGTTCACCTCGTTTTTTCTGAGTTGGGCATACTCGATAATGCGCTGCACACACGGCGTAAATCCGCAACAAATAATGGGTTTGGACGGCTGGTTCATGATGGGGCGGGAGTTTAGTGGATTTTCTGAAAAAAGGGAGTAGACAAAACAAAAAATTCGGGTAGGTTATTCGCTCCTTCAACGGAAACGGTGGGGTAGCGAAGCGGTCAAACGCAGCAGACTGTAAATCTGCCCTCTTAGAGTTCGATGGTTCGAATCCATCCCCCACCACCACTTTCTTTTGGGGACGATTAGCTCAGCTGGCTAGAGCACCGCCTTGACATGGCGGGGGTCGGAGGTTCAAGTCCTCTATCGTCCACCATCTTTCCCTCCTCGGGAGCCGCAGCTCCAACAAAGGATTTTACAAGGAGCCTCCAATGGCTGGAGAATATATCTTTAATCTCGAAAACCTCACCAAGCAGCATGGCGCAAAAACCATTCTCGAAGAGGTCAACCTCTCGTTCTTTTTCGGCGCGCGCATCGGCGTGATTGGCGGCAACGGCTCGGGCAAGACCAGCCTGCTACGGATCATGGCGGGGCTGGACACCGAATACATGGGGCAATGCCTCGTGGCCAAAAATGCCAAGATCGGCTACCTCGAACAAGAGCCGCAGCTCACGCCGGGCGCAACGGTGCAGGACGCTGTGATGGAGGGCGTGGCCGAACAGCAGGCCAAGCTCGACCGCTACGACGAAATCTGGGAGCTACTCGGCGGCGACACCTCCGACGAGGAATCCGACAAGCTCAACGCCGAGGTGGCCAAGCTCCAGGAGGAGATCGACGCTTCCAATCTCTGGGAACTCGACCGCCATGTCGAGATGGCGATGGATGCCCTGCGCCTGCCGCCGGGCGACCAAAACGTGGATGTGCTCTCCGGCGGGGAAAAGCGTCGAGTGGCGCTCTGCCGCCTGCTCCTGCAAAACCCCGACGTGCTGCTGCTCGACGAACCGACCAACCACCTCGACGCGGAATCCGTCGGCTGGATGGAGGAGCACCTCAAGCGCTTTACCGGCACGCTGATTGTTGTGACCCACGACCGCTATTTCCTCTCCAACGTCACCGAATGGATCCTCGAACTCGACGGCGGCCGCGCCTTCCCCTACAAGGGCAACTACGAGGCCTGGCTGGAGCAGAAACAGATCATTGCCGAACAGACGCAGAAGATGAACGCCTCGCGCCGGAAGCTGCTCAAGCAGGAACTCGAATGGGTGCGCATGAACGCCTCGAGCCGCCTCACCAAGAACAAGGCGCGCCTCAAGCGCTACGACGAGCTTGCCGCGCAGGAGTTCGACGCCCGCGAAGACAACCTCTCCATCCAGATTCCGCATGGCCGCCGCCTGGGCGACAAGGTCGTGAAGGCCACCCACCTAACCAAGGCCTTCGGCGACCGGCTGCTAATGGACGACATCAACTTTAACCTTCCGCCCGGCGGCATCGTCGGCATCATCGGCGGCAACGGCGCGGGCAAGACCACCCTCTTCAAAATGATTACCGGCCAGGAACTTCCAACCTCCGGAACGCTGGAAGTCGGTGAAAGCGTCGACATCTCCTACGTCGACCAGCTGCGCGACGACCTCGACCCCGACAAAACCATCTGGGAAGAGATCTCCGGCGGCGAAGAGACCATCGAGGTCGGCGGGCGCGAAATGAGCAGCCGCGCCTACTGCGCCCGCTTCAACTTCAAGGGTTCCGAGCAGCAGAAGAAAGTCGGCATCCTCTCCGGCGGCGAACGCAACCGCGTCCACCTCGCCAAGCTGCTGCGCAGCGGCGGCAACCTGCTCCTGCTCGACGAGCCCTCCAACGACCTCGACGTCGCCACCCTCCGATCCTTGGAAGAAGGGCTAATGAATTTTGGCGGATGCGCCGTGGTCATCAGCCACGACCGCTGGTTCCTCGACCGCGTCGCCACGCACATCATGGCGTTCGAGGGCGACAGCAACGTCGTCTGGTTCGAAGGCAACTACCAAGCCTACCACGCATGGCAGCGCAAGCAGAAGGGCGACACCTGGCAGCCCCACCGCGTCCGCTACCGCCCCCTCAAGAACGGCTAACGCCCCTGTCCAAGAACTCGCCCCGCGCATCTGTCACACTTGCGCAAGTGTGACACATTTGGGTGAAAAAACCATTTCTTCGTGGCAAAACAATCCATTTTTTGCCTTTACTTCATAACGACATTGGTGGATTTATGGCCTGACTTTAAAACAAAGGCAGGGCATGTTCAAGCGACGGATTATTAATGAGCTAATGGAGTGGCGACTTTCTCCTGTGCGTAAACCCCTGGTTTTACGGGGTGCCCGACAGGTCGGGAAAACGGTTGCCGTCCGCATGTTTGGCGAATCGTATGAGCTGTTTTCGGAACTAAACCTCGAGAAGGCGGAAGATGCCGCTTTGTTCAGGCAGGGGCTGAAGCCGAAGGACATCCTTCAAGCCATTCGGCTTCGACAGCGGACTCCTGCAGTAGATTCCGGAAAATGGTTGCTTTTTCTGGATGAAATCCAAGCCTGCCCGGAAGCGGTCGCCCTTTTGCGTTATTTTCATGAGGAGACTCCCGATGTTCATCTGATTGCCGCGGGATCCCTTTTGGAGGTTGCGTTGCAGCGTGAACAGATCTCTTTTCCCGTTGGTCGAGTGGAGTTTCGTTATCTTTACCCGATGTCGTTTGAAGAATTTCTGGGTGCGGTTGCAGGTCGGGAGTTGGTTGAGGTGTTTCGGCAGGTGCCGTCGCCAACGTATGCGTTGGAGGAACTTTTCGGGTTGTATCATCGGTATGCATTGATTGGCGGCATGCCGGAGGCGGTTGCCGAGTATGTTCGCACCCAGGACGTCGTAGCCGTCAACCGAGTGTATGAAAATCTTTTCTCCGCCTATCTCGATGATATTCCCAAATATGCACGCAATGATTCGATGGCAAAAATGCTGCGGCATTGCCTGAAGACCGCCCCTTTGGATGCCGGCCGACGGATTCGTTTTGCAGGCTTTGGAGAGTCTTCCTTTGGTTCCCGGGAGGTTGGCGAGGCGTTGCGAACGCTTGAACAGGTTATGCTGGTTTCGCTGGTGTATCCCTCGACCGCAATCGGCTTGCCCTTTGTGCCGAATAGACGGCGAGCACCCCGGTTGCAGTGCATCGATGTTGGGCTGGTGAGTTATGCCTGCGGAATCCAGCATAACCTGATTGGGTTGAACGATCTTTCGATGGAATTCCGCGGCGGCTTGGTTGAACAACTGACCGGACAGGAGTTGTTGGCATCTCGGAACAATATGCGAAAAACCCCGCTATTTTGGGTGAGGGAGAAAAAACAGTCGCAGGCGGAAGTCGATTTTCTGGAGCAGGTCGGATCGCAGATGATCCCGGTGGAGGTAAAATCGGGCGGAGCGGGAAAACTACGGTCGTTGAATCGGTTTATGGAAATGGTTCCAGGGGCTTCGGTTGCGGTTCGGATGTATCGTGGCGGCTTTATGGCGCAGGAGGCCGGATCGGACAAACACCGCTTTAAGCTTTTAAACGTCCCATATTACCATGCAACGAAAATTGAAAATTATGTACAGATTGAGAAACAGGACAAATGAGCCATCGACGGCACCGAGGACTGGATCGTCTACCACACGGCCAGGCACCGGGGCGCGGGATGGGATCGCGATATCAACATCAAGCGGTTCACCTCGGATCTCGACGGCACCCCGCTCTTCGGCTATCCCGAAAACAAAGGGGTGCCCTTCCCAGCCCCATCGGGGATGCGGGGAGGTCGAAAGTCGGAAAGTCAAAAGCCGGAAGGTCGGAAATGATCCGTTGCGCGGCTCCGCCCTAATCCAGCGTATTGACCAGCAGCC
>WFRA01000290.1 GCA_015486775.1 Kiritimatiellales bacterium
CCGGAACCCAGCGCGAAAAGGATGAACAGCCCCGCCATGCCGGCCGCCACGATCCAGGTGCGGCGTCCCGCCTTCCCCTCCCGGCCGACGGCCAGCGCAAGCAGGTCGTCTAGGCCGAAGGCGGCTAGGATGCCCACCATGATCTGGAAGTTGTGCATGAACTTGATCGGCGCACGAATGTTTCCAACCAGTGGAAGATGGTAGAAAAGCCTGTAGACGGGCGAGTACTTGCCGAATGCCAGCAGCAGAGCCGCCAGCGCCGCCGCCCCCCAGAAGATGGCCACGCCCTTCCACCCGTTCCGGCGCGCACGGACTAGCGCCCAGAAGGCCAGGAAGAACGGGACGAATCCGATGTACAGGTTGTCCAGCCGGAAATTGCGAAAGCCCTTGCGCGAGGACTCCCACTCGGCCGACTGCCCCGCCTTCCCCCAGTAGGGGCCCTTGGGGTCGCCGGTCTTCCAGCCCGTGTAGCCCGGCGCCACCAAGTCGGGAAGCTCCGAAGGCACCATGCTCCACTGGGTAACGAAGTTCCACTTCTGTTGCAGATCCGACTGGATTCCGGATTGGACCACATTGGCGGAATAGGCCTTTAGCGCGGTCGGGGCACTGAGCCCTCCGCCGATCAGCGCCACCGGAAGCAGAACGGCCACCCACGGCTTCGCGCTCGATTTTCCAACGATATTCCAAAGGCGGAAAAGTACATAGGGACCGAGAAAAAGCCCCGCCAGCAGGCCGACATCCTGTTGCTCCAGCAACATCAGGGCCACAGCCAGACCCAGGGCAATCCCCCACCCCAGCTGGCCGCGCAACCGTTCGGAGCGGACGGCCTTCTCCGACAGCCAGAGCGCCACGGAAAAGAGCATGGCCACCCCCAGCTTCGCCAAATGCCCCGAAGCTGCAATCGTGGCGGAACCCACCCAAAAGGCCGAAAGAGCCCCCAGTACGCAGGCACTCCAGCGAACTTTCCAGAGCCGCAGGTAGGCCATCAGAGCCAGCGAGGAAAGCACCAGATAGAACCCGTACCAAATATCGGAAAATCTTGCAGGTGAAAGCAACCACCGCCCAATGTTGTTTAGTGAAACCGGTACGCTTGAGGACCGACCCAGCAGGGGAGTGGCTGTAAATGCCCCCGTAAACCGCTCCGGAAGCCAATGGTGCGACTGAGCGATCAGACCAATATTCGCGTCGGATCCCGAAAAGACCCTATCCCCTCCCCAGCCCACACGGAAAACAATTGCCGCGAACAACGAAAACGCCAATAGCGCCCAGAGATACTTCAACCCATTATTTTTCATTCAGCACACGCTCCGTTCGAGTCCCCGAAAAAACAATATCCAGCGTCGTCAGCCCAAATGCCACCATATTGGCCAGCAAGGCAGCCCAGACCACCTGCATCGGCGATTGATGGAAAAGGTAGGCGGAAACAGCGTATCCCAGCGCGGCGAACAGCACGCTCGCCAGCGCCACAAAGCGCCGTTGCGCCAGCAAGAGGTTTATATTCACATTCAAAAGGGTGGAAAAGGCCATCGCTGCTCCCATCCAGCGCGTCAGGGAGACCAGCTCCGCCGAAGGATGCTCCACATGGAAAAGCACCCGCAGCAACAGGCCGGGAACGACTAGGCATACAAAAAGGGAAATGGCGACAAAGGCGGAGGTGTAGAGTTGAGAACGCAGATAGAGCCTTAGGTGCTCCCGGGAAAAGGTTCCTTCCGACACCACCTTCGGGAACATGGCGCTGGCGACGGAAATCGCAAGGAAGACCACGATGCGACCCAAGGTCGCCGCATAGGCAAATTCGTTTTGGTCTGGCAAAAAGTGTTTTACGAAAACGACATCCCCGGTCATCAGCAGACCGGCGGCCAGTTGGATCAGAAAGCTTTGCAACAGGTAAAGGCGAAGGCTGGGAACCCCTCCCCGAACGCTGGAGACATCCCGGGGAGCCCGCCAAATGGGAGCCAGGGCAACCAGTAGCACCAATACCATCAGGTAGAGGCCAACCGCATGACCCGCCAGCGCCCAACCGCAGGCAGGATAAACCATCAATACCAGCGCCCCTCCGAAGACAAACCGTCCCACGGTAGCGGCAATATTTGCTACCGATATCCACCCAAATCGCTGCAATCCCCTAACCGCTCCTGAAAAGACAGGAGCAAGGAACAAAGCAGGCAGTGTGAGTCCGGTTACCCACACTGGTGCAGCACGATCTAGATGAAAGAACTCGGCAATCGGGTGCACGAAGAAGATACTGGCCAGCAGGGGCGGAAGCGAAGCCACCCCCAGGATGGCCACCCACTTGAGCAGGAGCCGCCGAATATCGGCAACCCGCCCCTCCTGTTCCAGCAATCCGCAGGCGCGGTTGATTCCCGTCGAGACGGTCGAGAGCGGACGCGCCAGAATCACGTACATTGCTAGGAAAGTCGTCATCAGCGCAAATTCGCCCCGATCCAGCGCGCGCCCCATCACCATCTGGAAACCGATGTTGAAAACGGCGATGGCGAGCGAGGCAAAGACCAGTAGCATCGCGTGCCGGAAAAGCGCGTCCGAGAGCAGGAAATCCACCGGCCGCGCCAGCAACCGGTCGTACCAGCCGACCATGAAACGGAAGGGCGAGTAGAGCAGACGCATACGCACCACCGCCAGGAACATCTCGACCGAGGAGTTCAATACCTGCACCTTCGAACCGTCCACATCGCGCCAAACCGTCGGCTCTTCCAATATTCGGAAACCGGCCCGCTTGAGATGGAAGAGCACATCGACATCGAAGGCGAAACGGGTGGTTCCAATGTCTGGAAGAATGGTGCGCCAGGCCTTGGCGGTAAAAATCTTGGCACCGCACTGGGTGTCTTCGTAGCGCAGACCGAGCATCAGACGGATGAGTCCGTTGAAAAGCCGCGACGAAAGCAGGCGCAAGCCCCTTTGCGGAACATTGACCTGCGCCCCGCGCTTCCAGCGCGAGGCAATCACCCCATCAGAACCTTGTGTGCGATGGAACAGCCGACCGAACTCCTCGGCGGAGGTTGCGCCGTCGGCATCGACAAAGCCGATCCATTCGCCCTGCGCGGCCTTGACGCCGAGAATAACCGCCCCGCCCTTGCCAATGCGCCCGGTCTCTTCGACCACCCGGATCTGCGGATGTTGCTTTGCAATCTCTCGCGCCAAATCGGCGGTTCGATCCGTCGAGCCATTCACGACCACAATAATTTCAACCCCATCCCCTAGGGATTTGGAAAAATGTTCGGCATAGGCCTTGAGCACCGGCGGAAGCCGGTGCTCCTCATTGTGTGCCGGAATGACGATTGAAAACTTCATTGGATATCGCCGGAGTTGAAAGCCAGCATGGCTTGGAGGTTTTGCCGGTCAAGCAGATCGGCCTCTTCGGGGTGTTCGAGGAAGGGGGCGACATCGTTGCGCAACTTCTGGCTGTCGAGGTTTTCCAACCGATCCAGCAACAGTTTTTTCCAATCCTTGGAAGCGAGTGCGTTCGTGCCTTGCGTCTGGATCAATGCGTTTTCAAGGAGCGCTGCATTCGGCTCCAGCGGCGGGCGATGCCCCCGGTACCAGACGAGGTCGTACCAGTCGCGCCCCTTGGGATAGCTCCGGGTCAGCAGCGCATGGATCTTGCCGGCCATCAACGAAGCGAGGTCGTAGTGCTGCAACGCCAGCATCCGGTGGCGGGTGATCAGGCTTCGCCGCACCACGGCACCGGCTGGCGGGCGGGTGTCGATCTCCAGCTTGATGGAAAGGTTTTGTTCTGGCATCGCCGCCAGCCCCGACTCCTTCAGGATGCCGGCAACCTTGATCCAGGCCTTGTGGACGGTCGTCCGGTCGTTCCAGTTTACGGTCGCTTCGAATCCGGCCAGCGTCAGGTCGGTCTTGATCTTTTTCATCCATTCCACCGGGCGGTAGCCCTCGGGTTGGTGGAGGGAAAAACCGAGGTCTTCGGAAAAGCGCGGCAGCGCGGCGACGAATCGCAGGGCGGTTCCGCCAACAAAGGCCAGATTGATGAATGCTTCGCTTTCGTGCAGCGAGCGCAACGCTAGTGCCTGGAGATATTCCCGCAGGAGGTTGAGCTTCCCAGCGGGATCCGGCACGGCGGCGGCCAGAGCTAGCGCTTCATCCTTCATAGCTCCACCGTCCCCCGCTGCTCTTCTACCGCCAGTCCATGCCAGCGACGAAGTGCTTCCTTCAACCGGGGCGAACCAAATCGCCCGGCAAACTCTTCCAACCGGTTGGAATCGACCGTTTCCATGTTCTGGAACCGCATTCCCGCCAGCCGCGCCGAAGTCCACACGCCCGGCTCCAGATGCCACAGATCCAGCAACGCCTTTTCGGGTTCGGCCAGCAAAACCGCAACCCCATCGATTTCGACCCGTTGATAGCCGAAGAAAAAGTCCGGCTTCATGTGTCGGTAGGTAAAGGTTCCAAAATCGTTGGCGAAGGTTTTGGGGGTGCGCGAAGTAACCGAGGTGTAGGTCACCGTTTTTTCAGGGATCAATCCATAAAAACCCAGCACCCAGTAGGTACTCAGATAGGAGGGGGAATAGATTTCGTTCGCCAGCTGCGCAGGTGAGATTGGAACCCGGCGATAGGCCTCCGAGAGCGCATACATGCCCCGCCGCAAAGGAATCAGCTTCCCCGCCTTGCACCAACGATGAAGCTGGGCAACCAGCCCCGGCCCCGTCTGGCCGGAAAGCTGTGCCGCGCTGGCTAGGTCAAACCAAGCCCGCCCCTCCAGCAACGTGAGTAGAGTCTCAAATCTCATTCCCGTAAATTTACATAAATGCCGATTATTGCAAATGAATTTACCGCGATTTCTTTTTTCGCTTCAGTTATACGCAGATGCTGATACTACCTCTTCCTTTCTCCTAGCTGTCTTCCGCTCCGTCTTCGAGCCTTTTAACGCGGAGATCATCCGTCAGCAGACGCATCTGCCGGATTGCCGTATGATTCAATAACTTCAACCGTTCGGAGGAGGGCAATCCCTGCCGGATAAAATGGGCATTGAGGTTCTCGAGATTCGCTAAACAGACCAATTGCGACACATTGGCATAATCGCGGATATTCCCTTCAAGCTTTGGATTTTCATCCCGCCACTGACGAGCTGTTTTTCCAAAAAGTGCCATATTTAGAAGATCGGCTTCAGAGGCATAAATCCGATTTACCTCC
>WFRA01000291.1 GCA_015486775.1 Kiritimatiellales bacterium
GCCAAGTGGGTGGAGAGCTACCGCGACCTGCCGATCCTGATTAACCAGTGGGCCAACGTGGTGCGCTGGGAGATGCGGACGCGCCTGTTTTTGCGCACGGCGGAATTTCTTTGGCAGGAGGGCCACACCGCCCACGAGACGGAGGCGGAGGCGTGGGACGAAACCCGCAAGATGCTGGAGGTGTACAAAACCTTTGCCGAGGAATATATGGCGATGCCGGTGCTCGTTGGCGAAAAGACGCCGGGCGAGCGTTTCCCTGGCGCGGTGGCCACGCTCTGCATCGAGGCGATGATGCAAGACCGCAAGGCGCTTCAGGCGGGAACCAGCCACTTTCTCGGCCAGAACTTCGCCAAGGCGTCGGGCATCCAGTACAGCAGCCGCGAGGGCGGCAAGGAGTATGCCTGGACTACGTCCTGGGGCGTTTCGACCCGGCTCATCGGCGGGATGATCATGACCCACGGCGACGACGACGGCATGGTGATGCCGCCGCGCCTGGCGCCGAGCCATGTGGTGATCCTGCCGATCATCCGCAAGGAGGAGGATCGCGAGGCGATCATGGTCTACTGCAACGAGCTGGCTTCCAACCTTCGGAAAAAACGGTTCCACGAGCGCGATGTGGAGGTGGTCGTGGACGACCGCGACGTCAACGCCGGCGAAAAGGGCTGGGGCTGGGTGAAGAAGGGGATTCCGATCCGCGCCGAGGTCGGCCCGCGCGACATGGCGAACAACTCCGTCTTCATGGCGCGCCGCGACACCGGCAAGAAGGAGGGTGTCGACAAGGAGGCGTTTGTGGACGGGATTGTCCAGACCTTGGAAGATATCCAGCAAAACCTGCTGCAAAAGGCGCTCGATTTCCGCGCGGAGCATACGCGGGAGATCGACTCCTACGACGAGTTTACGGCGTTCTTCACGCCGGAAAACAGGGATCGCCCCGAGGCGCACGGCGGGTTTGCCATGAGCCACTGGTGCGATGGCGAGGCCTGCGAGAAAAAGATTAACGATGAGCTTTCGGTGACGATCCGGACGGTGCCGTTCGATCGGGCGGATAGCGGGGCAGGGGCGTGCATCTGCTGCGGCAAGCCGAGCATCGGGCGGGTGGTTTTTGCGAAGAGCTATTAGGACGTACTGCGTAGTGCGTATTGCGTATTTCGGACAACGTATTGCTTGACTGCATCTCCAGTAGGCATTTCCATCCCGCGCAATACGCAATACGCAATACGCAATACGCAGTACGTTTCATTTTTCCAAGGGTTGGAATTGCCGATTGGGTGCGGGTAGACTAGGTTGTACGGACTATGTATTTTTTGAAGAAGATTCTGTTGGGGGTGGCGGTCTGTTCCTGCTTGGTTGGAACGGCTCGAGCTAAGGGGGACAATACCCCCTATGTGGTGGTGGAGCAGGGGCGCAAGACCTGGCGCACCACGTTCGACAAGCGGATGCCGACTTCGGCTCAGCAGTGGGAATATGCCCAAAAAATCATGGAGAAGGGGCACCTGAAAAAGGCGGAGCGGCTGATGCTCTATCTGGTGCGCCGCTGGCCGAACAGCGTGGAAGCGCCCCTCGCGCAGCGCGCCCGGGCGGACATGTTCTATTCCCGTAAAAAGCTCAAGGATGCTTTCAAGCAGTACCAATACCTGATCGACAACTATTCCAGCCGAATGACCGACTATGACTCGGTGCTCGAATGCCAGTTCAAGATTGCGGTCGACACTATGGAGCGCCGGCGGATGCGCTGGCTGTTCGGCGGCTACCGTGCGCCGGAATATGCGGTGGACTATTTCGAGGATATTATCCGCAACGGGCCGCAGTGGAAACGCGCGCCGGAGGCGCAGTTCCTGATCGGAAAGGCCTACCAGGAGGCAAAGGAGCTGGAGCTTGCCGTGACGGCCTATGGCGTGTTGGGCTACCGCTATCCCGATTGCCCGTTCGCCGAAGAGGCTGCTTGGCAGCGGATCGTCTGCCTGGATAAGCTGCGCAAGGAGTTTCCAAACAACCTCGAGGTGCTGGACCGCACGCTGACCGCCACCACGGTTTTCCTCTCCACCTACCCGAAGTCGGAGCGGCACGGGGAGATCATCCTGTTGCGGAACACGCTCTACGAGGTCAAGGCCCGGAAGCTATTCGATCAGGCCGCCTTCTACGCCAAGGTGCCGAAAAAGGCCAAGGCGGCCAAGATCTACTATGAAAAGATGATCGAGGAATATCCCAAGAGCAAGCTGGTTCCCGAGGCGCGGCAGCGCATCGAAGAGCTCGACCGCCTGATGAACTCCCGGGTCTCCTCGCCTCCAACCTCCGGAAAGGTATCCAAGAATGAAACCCGCTAGGTTCCTTTTTGGTTTGTTGCTTCTCGGCGGGATGCAATCGGCGGTGGCCGCGGTCGATCTCGATTTGCCCAAGGAGGTTCCCGATACGCCCTTCGACATCCAGGCGGCCCGGATGGAATATACCAGCAACGGCACCCTGATCGCCAGCGGCGGGGTGACCGGGCGCTTCGAGAACGCGGTGCTCTATGCAGACA